>JALNZK010000007.1 GCA_023229365.1 Pseudomonadota bacterium
GACCACCACCGCAACCTCTCCGACGACATGCTCCGCGCGCTCGCGAAGAACGGCGGCGTGGTCGGCATCGACTTCGTCGCCGGGTTCCTCGACGCGGAGAACGGGAAGGCGTCGGAGGCGCTCCGCAAGGCGCTCGCGCCGCAGTACGCGCTCATCGACAAGCGCCTCGCCAAGGAGCCGGGCAAGGCGCGCAAGGAGCGCTGGGCCCTGTTCAACGCGGAGGCGAGGAAGAAGTTGCCGCCGGTGCCGCTCTCGAGGCTCGTGGATCACATCGAGCACGCGGCCCGCGTGGCCGGCGTCGACCACGTCGGGCTCGGCTCGGACTTCGACGGGTTCGCGATCGGCCCGGCCGAGCTCTCGAGCGCCGCGGATCTGCCGCGGCTCACCGAGGCGCTCGTAGCCCGCGGCTTCTCGGATGCGGACATCGCCAAGATCCTGGGCGGCAACTTCCTCCGCGTCTTCCGCGAGGTCGCCGGGCCGGCGCAGAAGTGAAGCGCGCGCGAAAGCGTCTCGCCCTCGCGGTCGCCGCGTCGATCGCCTCGTGCTCCCTGTTCACTCCCCAGCCGCCGGCCGGCGAAGCGGCGATCGAGGAGACGACGACGGACACGGGCGCGGACCGCGAGGCGCAGTCGCTCGAGGAGGAGGAGATCTCCCTCGAGGGGCTCGACGACGGCGAGGCGGCGGACGGCGATCCGATCGCGCGGCTCATCGCGTCGTTCGGCGCCCCCGCGGACCCCGCCCCCGCCGAGGCGGAGAGCGCCACGGCGACGAGCGCCGCGGCCACGGCGTACGACGTCTGGTCGATGACCGACGAGGCCTGCAGCGAGGCGCTCGCGGCCGCGGGCGTCGCGGTGTCGAAGCCCGGCTTCGAGACGCCGTCCGTCCGGCAGCCGCTGCTCCTCGACGGCCCGATCGACGGCGTGGCGATCCGCCCGAAGGCGAGGCGCCCGGTCCGGCTGAACGAGGTGATGGACTGCCGCCTGATCGTCGCGCTGCGCGCCGTCGCCGGGGCGGCTCGCGAGCAGGGCTTCAGGGAGATCCTGTTCTACTCCACCTACCGGCCGACGAAGGACAAGGCCAAGGCGGGCAAGGCGAGCATGCACCGCCGCGGGCTCGCGATCGACGTCGGCTGGCTCACGGCCGCGGACGGCACCGCCGTGGAGGTGCTCTCGGGGTACGAACGCCGTTCGGGGGAGCCGCCGTGCGAGGCGGCGGCCGACACCGACGTGGGGCGTCGGCTCCGCGACTTCGCGTGCGCCCTGCACGCCCGGAAGATCTTCAACGTCGTGCTCACCCCGAACGCCAACGAGGCGCACCACAACCACTTCCATTTCGACATCACGCCAAACGCGCGCTGGTACATCGTCCGGTAGGTGGAGGGGCCCGTCGGCCTACGGCCGGTCGTTCTCGGGGAACTGGTAGATCGTCTCGTCCGGTCCGACCATGCCGAGCTCGTCGCGCGCGACCTTCTCGATGTATTCCGGATCCGAGTGGAACGCCCGGATCTGCTGCCGCAACGACTCGTTCTCCCGATCGAGCGCGCGGTTCGCCTCGTCGATCTGCTCGAGCTCCCTTTCGAGCTTCTCGACCCGCTCGAAGCCCCGCTGGTCGAAGAGCTTCAACGGCACGAGGATCGCGGCCGCGAGGAGGAGCGCGGCGGGAATCGCGATCTTGGCGAACCGAGCGATCGTGCCCATGCAGTTTTCATAGCGCCCGGTGCGCGCCACGGTCAACAAACGCGCCGCCCGGCAGTCGGTTGACGGGCTTCGAGCACCGGCATATATTCGCCCACCGCCGCGATGCCCCTCGACGGGCGCGGCGCCGGAAACGAGAGGAGCACGCTCGCCGTGGCACGGAACAAGATATCGGTGAAGACGGACAAGAAGGACGATCTCGATCCGATGAAGGACAAGTTCATGACGAAGTCCGCCACGATCTTCAACTGGATCGTGGACAGGCGGCAGCCCATCGGGATCGGCGCGATCGCGGCGCTCGTGATCGTCGTCGGCGCGATCGCCGTCAGCCAGCTGATCGACAGCGGCCGCGCGGAGGCGTCGGCGCTCCTCAGCCGGGGCTTCGAGGCGTACCTCGCGCCCGTGATCCCGGCCGCCGAGGTGCCGAAGGACATCAAGAAACAGGCGCCCGATCTCGTCTATTTCGAGACGCGGAAGGCGCGGGCCGAGGAGGCGCAGAAGCGGTTCGCCAAGGCGGCGGCCGACGAGGCCGGGACGTCGATCGGCGCGATCGCCCGGCTCGGCGCAGCGGCGTCGCACTTCGATCTCGGCGCGTTCGACAAGGCCGCGGCCGAGTACGAGGCGTTCCTCGGCGAGGCCGGGAGCGGCGGCGCCTGGCTGAAGGCCAACGCGCTCGAGGGGCTCGGGCAGGCGCTCGAGGCGCAGGGCAAGCTCGACGAGGCCCGCGGGAAGTACAAGGAGCTCGGCGATCTCGGCGACGGCACGGCGTCGCTCGTCGGCCGCTACCACGAGGCGCGGATCGCCGTCCAGAAGGGCGAGGTCGACGCCGCGAAGAAGCTGCTCAAAGGGGTCATCGACGCGATCAAGGAGCGCGGGCAGATCGACGCGCTCGACTACGCGTTCGTCGCCTCGCGCGAGCTCCTCCTGTCCATCGACCCCACGGCGGACGTGCCGAGCCTCCCGAGCGCCGGCATGAGCGGGCTCGAGGGGATCGACCCGGCGCTGCTCGAGCAGCTGCTCCGCGCCAAGCAAGCCGCCGGAGCCGGCGCGCCGTGATCCTCCCGCGGCGACTTGTCTTCCTCGCGCTCGCCGCCGCGCTCGTCGCCGCGTCGTGCGGCTCCATCCCGTTGACGGATCCGAAGTGGAGCTCCCGCGCCGGCGTGCAGGTGCTGCGCCTCCGTTGGGTCAAGAACCTCGCCCCGTCGCTCCCGAACTTCTACATCCCGGAGATGATCGAGGAGCACGATCGGTTCAGGCCGGTCGAGACCGGCGGCGCCGCGTTCGACACGGACAAGCGCCGGGCGTTCGTGGGCGCCGCGATAGGCGGCCTCTACTGCCTCGACCTGCGCAACGGCGAGACGCTCTGGCGCTTCTCCGTCGACGATCCGGTCGGCTCGACGCCCCTGTACGACAGCGCGCGCAAGCGGGTCTACTTCGGCGCCGACGACGGCCTCCTGTACGCCGTGCACGCCCGCTCCGGCCGCCTCCTGTGGTCCACGGACACCGGCGCCGAGGTCCAGAGGTCCGTCATCATGCGCGACGACACGCTGTACCTCGCCAACGCCGACAACACCGTCTACGCGATCGACCCGAACGCCGGCGAGGTCGTCTGGCGGTACCGCAAGCCGCCCGTCGAGGGGTTCTCGGCGACCGGCTATTCCGACATCCTCCACGTCGGCGCCGCCGTGATCGCGGCGTTCGCCGACGGCACGGTCTCTTCCCTGGACGCGATCACCGGCGCGCAGCTCTGGTCCTCCGATCTCGCTGCCGAGGTCGTCTCCGCGACCAAGGAAGGGCAGATCAACCTGATCGACGCGGACGCGACCCCGGTCGTCGTCGACGGCATCCTCGCCGCGGCCTCGGTGAGCGGCGGCCTGTGGGGGCTCGACGTCGACACCGGGAACGTGATCTGGACCCGCCCGGATCTCGTCGGCATCACCGGGCTCGGCGCCACGAACGGGATGTTCTATGCCGCGTTTGCGGGCGGCAAGGGGATGTGCGCGATCTCGAGGGAGAGCGGCGAGACCGAGTGGTGCTCGGCGTTCGGCAGCGGGGTGCTCCGCGATCCGCTGCTTTACGAGGACGTCTTCCTCGTTTCCGACAGCGAGGAGGGGCTGATCGTCGTCTCGACGAGCTCCGGAAAGGTGCTCGAACGGCTCAACCCGATGGGCGGTTTCTTCTCGCGGCCCGTGGAGTTCGGCGGCTACCTCATCGTCATGGGAAACCGCTCGACGGTCTATACCTTGTCCATCCTCTAGCTTTTTCAGGGAATTTCTGGCAGGATCCACGTGTTGGCATTGGAATGCGACACAAGATCTCCATAGCCGCGATCTGCCTCGGAGCGATCGTTTTCATCGCCACTGTAAGCGGCGCGGACGGCGGCTCCGCGAGCGCCAGGGTCGCCACGAAGCTGGCCTCCGAACTCGGCCTCGGCACGCGGATGGCGGCGACGCTGCTGCTCAACGGCGGATTTCCGTCGACCTGGACCGACGCGGCCGGAGGGGATACCCGCCCGGCTCGCCTGGAGTGGCCGTTGCCGGGCCGGAGGCTCGGCCGGGGCTTCGGCTCGGACGGCGGCCGCCACGAGGCGGTCGACATCACCGCGCCCGAGGGCACGGAGGTCAGGGTCATGGCGCCCGGCATCGTCGGCTACGCCGGCGACGAGCTGAAGGGCTACGGCGACGTCCTGCTCGTCCTCCACTCCGGTGGCTGGGTGACGCTGTACGCGCACCTCTCCGAGCTCCGGGCCCGCCCCGGGCAGCGGCTCGTCACGGGCGAGGTGCTCGGCCGGGTGGGGAGCACCGGCATCTCGAGGGGACCGCACCTCCACTTCGAGCTGATCTCGCGCGGAGTGCGGATCGATCCGATGAGGTACATGCACGGCGCCCCGGACAGCGTCCTCCGCGTCTCCTCGAACGACGGGACGTTGGAGCGGTTCTACTCGACCGTGAAGCCGAGCTCGGCGAGCTTCTGGTCGCCTATGATCACCTCGACCCTGTAGGACCCCGGCTCGAAACCGCCGTCGGGCTGCGTCCACTCGGCCCCCATCGTGCCCGAGCCGCCCGCCGGGACCGCGCTCCGGACGGCGTACATCCGGAGCGGCTCGCCGTCATCGGACTCCGCGAACCACACCACGTTGATCTCGGAGCCCGGTGCGAGATCCAGGAACCTGAGCCCGCAACGCACCGCGTCGTCGCCCCTAGAGAAGAGCTTCACCTCGGCCTCGGGGAGGTTGTCGTCGCCCAGCGTGCGCCCGAGCGAGAGCAGGTCCACGCGGGGCCCGGCCGACGCGTCGCCCACAGTGAACCCGGCCGTCACCTCGTCCGCGCCGGCGAGGATCACCGCCACGGTGTACGGTCCGTCCGGGAGCCCGCTCGCCGCGCCGAGCTCCGCGCCGAAGCGACCTTCGGGAGCGACCTCGACCTCCTGCTCGTGGAACACGGCGCCGTTGCGCGACCACCGGACGGTCGCGCTCGATCCCTCCGGCGCCCCGTCGACGCGGAAGGTCGCGTACAGCCGCTTCGTCCCGGCCTCGAACTCGGAGCCCGGGCGCTTGGGCCTCATCTTGAAGCCCACCGCGGTCGACACCTTGAGCTCGCTCGCCCGCGCCCCCTCGTCCGACGGCGGCGTGCCCGTCACCGTGAACGGCGCGCCCCCGACCTCCCGCTCGTCGACGAAGATCCGCGCCGTGTACGGCCCGGGGACGAACGCCGGCCCGACCGGGCGCAGCGACGCCGCGAACGTGAACGTGTCGGAGCCCTCGGTCTCGGACACGAGCACCGGCCTGGGATCCGCGTCGCGGAACCAGCGCACCTCGATGCGGGCCTGCGTGGGCACGTGCTTGAGCTTGCCCACGAGGAAGATCTGCGGCCCCTCGGGAGGGAACTCGGTGAGCACCGGCGCCGTGGCCACGTACCGCTCCTCGTCCACCGCGGTCGTGAGCTCCGCGGAGACGAGCACGGCGCGCGGCACGAGATCGGCGGCCGAGATCTCGGTGTCCCGGTCCGTCGGGACGTCCGACAGCCCCTGGATGCTCCCCTTGCCGCCGCCGCACCCAGGGAGGAGCGCGAGCGCCGACGCGGTGACGGCGATTCTGAGAAGGTGGCGTGAAATCATTTTATTCGGGAGATCAGACGCCGCCGTCCGGCGCCCCGCCGTAGATCGAGAGCTCGATGTCGCCTACGTCCACGGTGCCCGTGGCCGGGAGGGCGATCGCCGTGGCGCTCGCGCCGGTCCAGTCGACGCCCTCCAGCGGCGTCGTCGTGCCGCCGCCTTCGACGAGGAGGACGATCGCCATGTAGTACGTGCCGTCGCCGAGCGGGGTCGTCCCCATGAACTCGAAGGCCTGGGTCGACAGCTCGTACGGCGTGGTCGGCCCGATGACCGGATCCGCAATCTGGCCGCCCCAGCCGACCGGCATCTCGTCGGGCGGCGGGAACTCTGTGTAAAACACCGCCGCCATGGAGGCCGGGGTCGCGTCGAACTCGTCGGGGACGGTGATCGTCGCGGTGATTTCGTACTCGGTGCCGCCGTCGGCGTCGGTGTCCGTGTCGGAATCCGTGTCGGTGTCCGTGTCGGAATCCGTGTCCGTGTCGGTGTCGGTGTCGGTGTCGGTGTCCGAGTCGCTCGACGCGTCATCGTCGCCGCACCCGAACGTCGCGAAGCCCGCGAACAACGCCAGGGCGCAAGCCGTTAAAACGATCTTCTCGATTTTCATTTAACCATCCTCCTGTGCCTCCCCCGGGCCGTCCGCGGCGGGAGCGCTATCCTTCCGGGCGAAGTGCCCGATCAAGGCGTCGTGCAGGTGGTGGACCGCGTCCTCGAGGACGCGGCTCTCGATCATCCACCGAATGTAGTCCGGCTCCTCCCGGGCGAGCCACCGCAGGGTTCGTCCCTTGTGCCTCCCGAAGTTTACCGCAACTTCGCCGTCGATCCAGCGCAGCTTTCCGCGGCGGTCCACCTCCTCGGGATCGCGCACCGCGGCGTCCAGCCCCTGCGGCGTGTCCGGCAGCTCCGGGTATCGGTTCAGCTGGGCCTCGATCACGGCGACCGTGGCGCGCACGTCGCCCGCGGCCGCGTGCGCCTCGGCGTGCTCCCGCCCGAGGTAGAACCGCACCGCGCCCTTGAGGTTCCGGGGCTCGCGGCTCGTGAAGATGCGGAAGGCGTCGATCACCGCGACGCCGGTCACGTCCAGCCGCTCCCCGGCGCGCTCGAGCTCGGCGGAGAGCATCGGGATGTCGAAGTTGATGACGTTGTACCCCGCGAGATCGCACCCCGCGAAGTACGCGGCGATCCCCTTGGGCCCGCGCGCCACCTTGGCGAACGGCGGCTCGTTGCGCACGTCCTCGTCGGTGATCCCGTGGATGGCGGTCGCCTCCTTGGGGATCGGCATGCCCGGGTTGAAGCGCCGCACCTTCTCGTCTTGGCGGCCGTCGGGCCAGATCTTGACCGCCGCCATCTCGATGACGCGATCGCGCTGCGGGTCGGTGCCCGTCGTCTCCAGGTCGAAGACGATGAGCGGTCGTGACAGCTTCAGCCGCATGGCCGGACGACGGTACGGTCGCCGCTCGGCTCGGGTCAACGCTGAACGGGGGCACAGGTATCGGGGCGAAGGTCTACAGCAGATCCTTCCGCCCCCGGTCGCGCAGGATATCGGTCACGCGCTTGACGTCCTGCGCGCGATCCTTCCGGCAGACGAGCAGCGCGTCTCCTGTGCCGACCACGACGAGATCCTCGACACCCACGAGCGCGACGAGCACGTCGGTCGGCGCCCGGACGAGGCAGCCCCGCGCGTCGACCGCGACGACCTCCGCGCCGAACGCGTTGCCGTCGGCGTCCTTCGGCGAGAGATCGTGCGCCGCGGACCACGAACCGAGATCCGACCACCCGATGTCGACCGGCACGCAGGAGATCCCCTCCGCCTTCTCCATCACGCCGTAGTCGATCGACTGGGCCGGGAGCCTCGGGAAGACGCGGTCGACGACCGCCGCCTCGTCTTGCGCCGCGATGGCGGCGTCGATCTCGTCGAGGCCGCGCATGAGCTCGGGCATCTGCCGCGCGATCTCGCCGAGCACCCGCTCCGCCGTGAAGAAGAACATCCCCGAGTTCCACGCGAAGCGCCCCGAGGCGACGTAGCCCTTCGCGGTCGCCAGATCCGGCTTCTCGACGAAGCGCACGACGCGGCGCACGCCCTCCGCGAGCGGCTCGCCGAGCTCGATGTAGCCGAAGCCGGTCTCCGGCCGGTCCGGCGTGATGCCGCACGTCACGAGCACGCCTCGGCGGGCGGCGCCAACGGCGAGCCTTGCGGCGGCGCGGAACTCCTCGGGTCTGCGGATCAGGTGATCGGAAGGCAGCACGGCAAGCACGGCGTCCTTCGAGATCCGCCGCGCGTGAAGCGCCGCCCAGCCGATGCACGGCGCCGTGTTGCGGCCGACGGGCTCCGCGAGGACGTTCTCCTTGGGGAGCGCCGGGAGCGCCGCGCGGACCGCGTCGGCCGTGGCGCGCCCGGTGACCACGATCACGCGCCGCGCGGGGATGTCGGGCTCGAGCCGCGCGAGCGTCGCGGCGATCATCGACGCCCCGCCGCCTGTGAGATCGAGGAGCTGCTTGGGCCGCGCCGCCCGGCTCGCCGGCCAGAACCTCGCGCCCACGCCGCCGGCCATGATCACTGCGAACGTCTTGTCCATCTCTCCTCCTAGGCCCGCGAGGCGATCACGAGCGCCGCGCCCACCGCCGCGACGTAGGGCGCGAACAGCCACAGCCGGCCGCCGCGGACGATCCGCCGCAAGACGGCGAGCGACGCGAACCCCGCGACGAACGCCGCCGCGCAGCCCGCGACGAGCGGCGAGATCTCTCCCGCCCCCGCGAGCGCCGCACCGTCGAGCTCGAGGAGCGCGGCGCCGGCGATCGCGGGCACGGACAGAAGGAACGAGAAGCGCACCGCCTCGTCGCGCGGCAATCCGAGCGCGAGGCCGGCCGCGATCGTCGCGCCCGAACGGGACACGCCCGGGAGCACGGCGATCCCCTGGACGATGCCGACGATCAGCGCCACCCGCCAGTCGAGCCGGCGCGCGCCGCCCGGCCACCACCGGGTCGCGACGAGGATCGCCGCGCACGCGAGGAAGCAGAGCCCGAGCGCGAGCGGCGACCCGGCGATCCCGCCGGTCGGCCGCTCGAGGGCCAGCCCGAGCGCGCCGGTCGGCAGCGTGCCGACGCAGATCGCCGCCGCCAGGCGGGTGCCTTCGTCGGCCTCGATCGCCGGGCCGAGCCCGCCGCGCGCGAGCGCCGCGACGCCCCGGCCGAAGCCGCGGATCGCGTCCCACGCGGCGGCGCGGTAGTAGACGAGCACCGCGGCGAGCGTCGCGACGTGGAGCAGGATCCCGAACAGGAGCGGCTCCTCCCCGCCCGCGCCCTCGAACCCGAGGCGCGGCGCGGCGAGCTCCGCCGCGGCGAGGTGCCCGGACGACGAGATCGGGAGGAACTCGGTGAGCCCCTGCACCGCGCCGAGCGCGGCTGTCCAGGCGGTGTCCATGGGTAGAACGGTTATGCGGTTCGGCGTGGCCGGTCAAGCGTTCAGCGGTTCTCCGGCGCGAGCCGCGCGAGCGCCGAGAGCCCGGCCTCGGCGCGGTTGTCCGCGTAGCCGTCGTGCCCCTCGGCGAGCGCCGAAAGCGCGGGGTAGAGGTACGCCGGGGACCTCGCGTACGCGTCGATCATGCGCCGGACGAGCGGGTGATCGCGGGACACGCGGTACTCGTTCCCGCCGTCCGCCCGCTCGATCCGCACGAACGGCCGCCGCTGCCTCGACGCCATCCTGAACCGCAGGCCGAAGGGGCGCGCCTCCCCGGGCAGCGAGAACGCCCCGGACCGGATCTCGGCCCGGACCGCCTCGAGGAAGGCGAGCTCTTCCCGCTCGAGATCGTCGTCAGGCACGGCGCGCCCGGCCTTCCCGGTGAGCGGCGGCCTGAGCCGCGCCGCGAGCGATCTGCGCAGCCTCGCGACGGCGGCTGCGAGGCCGAGGTCCTCGCGCCGAAGCGACGGCGCCCAGAGCTGCACCCCGAGCTCCTTCTCGAGGAAGCGGCGCTGGCGCGTCGTGAGCCGGAGCACCGTGCGGCCCGACAGATCGTACCGCCGCGGGGGCTCGTCGAGGGAGATCGCGTGGAGCTGGCCGCCCGCGGCGAGCCTCCGGACCCCGTCGAGGTCCAGCGGCTGGCCCGACGCGACCGCGAAGGTCCGGACCCCCTCGAGCAGCTCCGGCTCCCGGGTGTGCTCGTACCGCGTGAGCAGTAGCTCGAACGCCCTGGCCCGGCGCTCGTCCGTGAGCTCCTCGTACATCTGCGCCATACGGCGGTACAGCCGCCTTCCCGCGCGCCGGAGCGTGCCGCTCGTCGCCTCGAAGTCGTCGTCGCTCTCGTCGACGACCGCGTGCAGGATCATGCCGCCTACGGAGGCGAGCAGCCTCTCCTCGACGCGGATCCCGCGCCTCAGCCGCACGACGCGCACGAGGTCGCTCTTCGACGGCAGGCCCACGACGCCGTGCAGCCGTTCGTTCCGCAGATCGACCTGCACCACAGTGTCGTCCAGCTTCGGCCCGTGGTTCACGCGCTCGCCGTCGATGAAGATCGGCACGATCGAGTGCCGTCCCGCCTCGCGGAGCATCCGCCGCTCGAGGGCGGGATCGCGGCCGCGACCCCGGATCGAGATCGTGAGCCGATCGTCGTCGCCGGGGTCGACGCGGAGCACGGTGCCGTCGCGCGAGTACTCGTAGGCCGTCACCCGGTTCCCGGACGGCGTCGTGATGCGGACGCGCCCGCCGGGCACGGCGAACGCGGCGAGCAGCTCGGGCGCGACGCCCTCGATCGCGACGAGCGCCTCGTGCCGCTCCTCCTCCGGCCGCCGCCTGTCGAACAGCGCCGCGAGGTCGCGCGTCAGGTGCGGCGAGAGCCCGTCTCCGTCGTGGGACAGCCCGAAGGACGCGCGGGTCACGGCGACGTCGATGCGCATCGGCCGCTGCGTCGCGGCCCACTTCAGGAGCTCCACCGCGTAGTCCGCGGGCGTCTTGAAGCGCTGCCCAGTCAGCTTGCGGATCTCGGCCTCGACGTCGATGCTGAGGAGCGGCCGCGTCATCCGGCCACCTCGAGCACCGCCCCCGCGGCGACCCTCCGAACCCGCTGGGCGCGCCGCGCGAGGAGGCCGCTCTCCCCGAGCAGCGCGTCGACCAGCAGGAAGGCACCGAGCTCGGGCGAGCTCCCCGCGCGCGCCGAGATCGCCGCGACGAACGGGTGATCGGGCGATACGGCGACGAAGCGCGTGGGCCTCGTCGGCCGCGCCTGGAGCCGCAGGCCGGCGAGATCCACGTCGCGCATCCATCCGTCGGCGAGGCCCGGGCAGCAGCACACCGTCCGCGGCGGGCAGCCGCCGCGCGTCAGCAGATCGTCCGCCGCCTCGATCAAGAGTCCCGCCGCGGCGCTCGATGGCGGCAGCTCGCTCGCGTCGACGGCGTAGAGCTTCGAGACCGCGTCGACGTCCTGGGCGCCCGGGATGCGCGGCGCGATCTCTCCGAAGTCCGGATCCGCGGCGTCGAGGATGCGCGCCCCGCGGGCGGCGGCGCGCTTCGCGAGCGCGGAGCGGCCGGTCGAGAACCAGAGGGCGCCGGCCCTGCCGAGCGCGAGCGCCTCGTCGAGGGCGAACGGCGCGGCGCCGCCGAGCGCGGGCAGGAGCGCGCGGCCCTCGAGCCCGCTCCCCTTGAGCCAAACGGAGGGATCGCCGAACGAGCTGACGAGCATCTTCGCCGCCACCCGGCGCTTGTCGACGTCGGACTTCGGGACCGACAGCCGCCGGACGCCGCCCGAGCCGACGAGCGCTATCAACCCGATGACGGCCGCGATCGCCGCCACGCTCGCGGCCGTCACCGCGACCAGGAAGAGCCGCGCGTCCCCGGAACGCGGCCCGGTCTCGGGCGCCGCGCCCCCGGCGGGAGGGGCCGGGGCGGGCGACGCCGGCGCCCCCTGCGCGGAGCCGGCGCCTTCGGTGCGCACGGCGCTGCCGGAGGCGTCGGCGGCTACCCATCCGCCGTCGTGGTACTCGACCCAGGCGTGCATGCCGGGGACGGCCCGGCCCGCGCTGCCGGCGTAGCCGAGCGCGAGGCGCGACGGCACGCCCGCGCGCCGCAACACCGCCACGGCGACCGCGTTCTTGACGTCGCAGTCTCCGCGGCCCGACGCGGAGACGAACTCGAGCCAGCCCGCCTTCGGGGAGGCGCCGACGAAGCGCCGGTACGCCTCCGCGGTCTCGGGCGAGCGATCGTAGGCGATGCTGCGCGCGACGTGCTCCACCACGAGCTCCGCGCGCTCGGAGGTCCACGGGATCGCGCGGGCGCTCGCGGCGACGCGATCCAGATCGCCCGGGAACGCCATCTCGGCCGGCACCTCGATGAGCGCCGCGGCGCGCTCGACCGCCAGCGCCTCGGAGGACGGGCCGGTCCGGTACGCGAGGACGCCGTCCGTCTCGCGGTCGGTGAGCGCGAGCACCGGATCGCCCTGCGCGGTGAGCAGGAGCGGGCCGACCGCCTTGCCGCCTATCCGGATCGCGAGCGTCTCGACGCGGTGCCCGGTCGGCACCGGGAGCGGGAGCAGCCCGGGGCCGGCGTGGACGCCGATCTCGACGCGCACGCAGCCTTGCGCGCATCGGTACGCCGGCGCAACCGACACCGCCGACGGCTCGGACGCGACCGCCCCCCTCCCGGGATCGAGCCGCTCGACGGCCGCGGTCCGAAACAGCGTCCGCGCGGGCGGCGCATAGGCGAGCGGCAGGATCGCGGCCGCGTCGAGCGGCGTGATCACCGGCCCGCCGTAGGGCGTGGCGACGCCGAGCGGCGTGGCGATCGGATCCGCCGGCACCCCGACCGCAGCCTGAGAGGCGTCGGGCGCCGCCGCCCCCCGCGGCAGGATGCTCCGCACGAGATCCCAGCGGAACGCGACGAGCGCCACGGCGCACAAGGCGACGACCACGGCCGCCGCGATCGCCGGCCTCGGCGGGCCGGCGGTGCGCCAGTCGTCGAGCACTCCGGCGACGGCGTCCTTGAGGCGCGCGACCCACGATCGCGCGGCGACCGTGTCGAGGTAGCGGCCGAGGAGCTCTCGCATGCGGCGCCGGGCGACGCGGCGCAGCCTGCGCAGCGCGGGATCGTCGATCACCGCGCGCCGATCCAGGGTCACCGCGAGGGAGTTGCCGTTGAGGACGTACACGGGCGCGAGCCCCTCGGGGTGCGCCTGCTCCGCGGCGGGCGGCGCGCCGTACCGGAGCTCGTCTATCGTCGTGCCGCGCCACACGAGGAGCCCGCGCGCGTACAGCTCGACGAGCGGCTTCGCGCCGAGCCCGACCGCGCCCTCGACGGATCCGTCCTCGAACGACATCCAGCACGGCCCGTCGACGGACAACGGCGCGTCGATGCGCGCCCCGTTGAGGTACACGGCGAGCGGGGAGTGGGCGCGATCGTTCCTCCGCAGGTGCACGCAGTAGCGCTTGAGCGCGCGCTCGATCTCGGTGCAGGCGCGCATCCCCTCCCGCTCGTCGAGGCGCCGGACGAGCCGCACGCGCGTCCCGCCCTGGCGGAGGGTGCACGGCCCGCGCTCCTCGTCGCCGAGCCTGCCGCTCAGGGAGACCGAGAACCCCTCGCCGCGCGCGGGCAGCGACTCCACCTGGATCAGATCCGGCTCGAGGAGCAGCACCGACCAGAACCCGACGCCGAAGCGCCCGGCGCTCTCGGCCTCGGACTCCTTGCTCGACGCGTACAGGGTGAACAGGTACTTCCGCGCGTGGGAGAACGTCATGCCCACGCCGTCGTCGACGAACACCGTCTCGAGCAGGCCGCTCTTGAACGAGGCCGTCACGTCGATCCGCCGCGCCGTCGCGTCGCGGGCGTTCTGGGCGAGCTCGCGCACGAACACGTACCTGTCGCCGCCGTAGCGAAGAGCCTCCCGGAGCGCCCGCGATCTGAAGTCGGTGTCGGCCACGGGGAAAGGATACCCGACCTTGCTGCAAAGGGAAGCGGTGCCCGCGCGGGGTGCCTATCGAATTCGACCTCGTATTTGAATACCACCTCAAATAAAATGCCCGGTCATGGGGAAGGAAGGTGCCACTGCGCGTCTCGGTGCGGCGATCGCGATCGCCGTCGCGGCGGCGGCCTCCCCGCGAGCCGCGATCGCCGAGAGCGTCGACGCCGAGATCGACTACGGCGCCGGGCTCGCGGCCCGCGCGGAGGGCCGGGAGAAGGACGCGGTCGCGGCGTTCAAGCGCGCGTGCCTCGCGGAGCGCGGCCGCGTGCGGGCGTGCCTCGAATGGGCCGATCTCGTCGCGGAGCGGCCCGAGGCCTATCCGGATCGGGAGAAGGAGCTGAAGCGGGCGCTCAGCTCGGCGGTCATCCTCGATCCCGAGAGCGTCGAGGCGCGGTATGGGCTCGCGCTCCTTCTGCTCGGGAAGCAGGACTGGACCTGGGCGATCGAGCACCTCGAGGCCGGCCTCGCGGTCGCGCGCGACGCACGGGAGAAGGCCCTCCTCCGGTACTACCTCGGCTACGCGCTGCTCAAGAGCGGCGCGCTGGACGAAGCGGATCGCCAGCTCGCCCGGGCCGCGCGCGATCTCCCCGCGGACGCGGCGCAGCGCTGCGCCTTCTTCCGCGGCGTGATCGCCGAGCGCCAGAAGAAGACCGACAAGGCCGCGGCGATGTTCCGTGCCGCGGAGGCGGGCCCGGATCCGGAGATCTCGAAGGCCGTCACGGATCGCCGCGCCGCGGCGACCGCCTTCCCGCGGGCCAACGGATGGAGGGGCCAGCTCCTCGGGTCGATCGGGATGAACACGCACCCGACCGCGGCGGTGTTCGACGATCCGGGGCAGGCGGGCGCGCCGGTGCTCCAGAGCGTGTTCCGGGGCGATCTCTCGGTGGCGGGCGGAAACTACACGCACGGGTTCCTCGGCGCCGCGACGCTGTACCGGGAGCAGAGCTGGACCGAGATCGGTCCCTCGCCGAGCAACGCCTCGGACGAGGAGCTGTACTTCGACAACCGCGTCTCGCCGCCCGACGTGAACCTCACGCACTTCCAGACCCAGCTCAGCTACCTCTGGCGCGGATTCGGGAAGCGCCTCGAGCACGAGCTGCGCTTCGGGGTCGACGTCGAGGTGCAGTTCCTCGACCACGAGATCGAGTTCCGCGAGCCGGACGCCGAGGGGGCGGCGGCGGATCCGTGCCTCGCGGGCTCGTACGTGAAGTCCGCGGACGCGTTCGAGCTGTTCGCGTACTCGATAGGCGGGCGCGCCTGGTGGTCCTTCGCCAGGTCGAAGAACGCGGCGTGGAGCCTGCAGCTCAAGTACGACGCGCGGCCGAACGAGTTGGAGCCGGAAAGGAGCGCGAACCGCTTCCGCCTGCGCGCGCAGCACCAGCGCTGGTTCCTCGATCGCGCGCTGCAGCTCAAGACCTACGCGGGGCTGCGCTACGATCGCACCTACCGTGATCCCGACGTCGTGAAGTACGACCAGCTCCTGTCCGAGGCGTCGTTCGAGCTGAAGTGGTCCACGCCGCTGCCGCACCTCTCCGTGCTCGTCGGCGGCAGGCTCCTCTACCACTGGTACCTGAACTCGATAGGAAACCAGGAGAACTCGTTCAGGCCGGCGTTCATGACGAACCCCGAGTTCAGCGCGGAGGAGAACGCCGCGTTCAAGAGCGAGTACTACGATCTCGCGCGCCGCGACTTCGAGTGGGAGCTGTCGGCGGAGCTGCAGTTCGATCTCTGGCAGAGGGCCGTGCTCGCCGTGCGCTACCTGCACCACGAGCGCTCCTCGAACATCGACGCCGCGCCGAGGCCCATGGTCGAAATCGAGGGCTGCGGCGCAGCGTACCAGCGCGTTCCTGGGCAGGCTTTCGGCTACGAGCAGGACCTCGCGATGCTCGAGCTCAGGCAGGCCTTCTGATCGCGCGGGCGCGGCGGGACGGCGCCCCTACAGGAACGCGTTCTCGGCGATCGCGGCGAGCTCCGCCGTCGCCTCCCAGAACGGCGCGTGACCGACCCCGGGCAAGAGGTGGAACGCGGCGCCCGGGATGCCCGCCGCGAGCTCGGCGCCGCACGACGGGGCGACGACGCGATCCGCGTCGCCGTGCACGACCGCGGTCGGGACCCTGATCCGTCCGAGCCGCCGCACCGCGTCGAAGGAGAGCGCGGCCGCGCGCTGCCCGGCGACGCCCCGCCCCCTTGGAGGATGCGCGAGCCTCCCGTCGACGAGCCGCTCGAGTTCCCCGGGGTGCGCCACGAGGTGCGCCTCGCCGATCGACGCCCGCAAGGTCGCGCGGGCGATCTCCGCCGGCGTGCCGACGCGGAGATCCATGGCCGCGGCGACCTCCTCGGCCTGGCCGATCCGCTCGCGGGCGCCGGCCGCCGCGGTGGAGACGAGGAGGAGGCCTCCCACCGGCGCGCCTTCCAGGAGCGCGAGCTCGATCGCCGTGAAGCCGCCCAAGGAGTGGCCGAGGACGAACGCCCTCCGGCATCCCGCAGCCCGAATCACCGCGGCCGCGTCCGCGGCGAGATCCCGGATCTCGTACGGCCCGGGCGGCGCCTCGCTCTCCCCGGCCCCGCGGTTGTCCATGGCGACGCAGGTGAACCGCCGCTCGAGGCGGGCGACGAGATCGTCGAAGGCGTGCAGGTCGAGGCTCCACCCCGGGATCATGAGGAGCGCCGGGCCCCCGCCCCGCACCTCGAAGCGGATCTCGACGCCGCTCGCCCGTGTCGACGGCATGGAAAGCGCAGCCTCGATCCTACGGCGCGCCGCCGCGATCCTTGGACCACGCGCCCGGATCGCGCTGCCACTCGGCGATGATCGCCTTCTGCGCGGCCGTGAGCGCGCCCTGCGCCAGCGCCTCCTCCATGAGCGCGTTGAAATTCGACAACGCGATCGCGTCGACGCCCGCCTCGGCGAGGCGCTTGGCCGCGACGGGCAGGCCGTAGGTGAAGATCGCCGCGAGCCCCTCGAGCGCGGCGCCTGCCTCGACGAGCGCGGTCGCGGCCTCGAGCGAGCTGCCGCCCGTGGAGATCAGATCCTCGATCAGCACCACGCGCCGCCCCTTCTCGAGCCTCCCCTCGATGCGGTTCTCCTTGCCGTGCCCCTTGGCCGCCCCCCGAACGTAGACCATCGGCAGCGACATGAGGTGCGCCACCCACGCGGCGTGCGGGATGCCCGCCGTGGCCGTGCCCGCGATCACCTCGGGGCTCCACCCGCGAGCCTCGATGGCGCGGACGAAGCCCTCGGCGACCGCGATCCGCTTGTCCGGCTCGGACATGACGAGGCGGTTGTCGCAGTAGATCGGCGCGAACCGCCCGGACGCCCACTGGAACGGGGGATCGGCCCGCAGCGTGACCGCGCCCATCTCCATCAGGATTCTCGCGATGGTCCTCTCCATGCAGCTCTCCATGGGCCCCGGGGACGCCTCGGCCCGCTAGATGCCGCCAGCCGGCGGCGGGACAGTGTAGCTCACGAGGTCGAAAGTGACGACCGTCTCGTCGGGGATCGCGTGCTCCACGCGGCGGCGCACGATCCCGACGCCCTCCGAAACCCACAGGATCTCCGTGCGGAACGGCTTCGCCGTCAGCGGATCGAGCACCGGCCTCTTTCCGACGAAGAGCTCGACGCGGGCGGTCCAATCGATCCGGCGCGCCGGGAACGTGCCGGCCGGCACCGTGACGTCGGCGAGCTCCCCGGCCAGGGCGCGGTCGATCTGCGTGCCGCGGACGGCGACGCGCTCGGTCCGCCCCTTCGCGTCCGTCATCTCGTGCTCGCCGCTGCGCGCGAAGCTCTGGCTCCACGCCGCCCCGTCTCCCAGGCCGCGCCGCGGGGGCACGAGGAACCCCTCGATCGCGCCGGGCTTTGGTCCGCTGAGCTCCAGCGGCTCGACGAACGGGAGCGCCGCGAGCCGCACCGCGCCGCCCTCGATCCAGAACGGGTGGGAGCTCCGCTCCGCGCCGAAGCCCACGGCCACCTCGCCCGGCGCGTCGCCCTCGGGGAGCGCGCGCACCTCCAGCGTCCAGCGGTCCGAGGGCACGAGCTCCTCGGGCCCCTCCACGTGGTAGACCCAGGTCGCGCCCGCGGCGATCGGGAACGCCGTGACGGCCGGCGTCGGAGCGCCGCGCGCCTCCTGCGCCGGAGGCTCCGGCGGCTCCTCCTTCGGGGCGTCGCCGCGATCCGCGGCGACGGGCTCCCTATCGGGGGCGCGGGACGGGACGACCGCGGCGACCGCGATCGCGACGACGGCCGCGACGAGGAGGAGATCCCGGACGTGCCGCGCCTTCATGACAGGAGCTTGTCGAGCTGGGCGAGGAGCTCGCGCGACTTCCCGTCCACGCGCTCGGGCAGCTCGATCCGCAGCGTGACCACGAGATCCCCGCGCCCGGAGCGGCCGACGTACGGCACACCCTTCCCCTCGAGGACGATCTGGCGGCCGGGCTGCGAGCCGGGGGGGATCTCCACCTCGATCTCCTCGTCGACGAGCTCCACGGTGACGGTGTGCCCCAGGATCGCCTTCGTGAACGGCACCGTGACGTCCGCGAGCAGGTCGTTCCCCTCGCGCACGAGCGTCGCGTGGGGGGCGACCTCGATGAAGATGTAGAGGTCGCCGGGCTCCCCGCCGTGCTCCGGGTGCTCGCCCTCGCCGGCGAGCCGCAGGCGCATGCCGGTGTCCACGCCCGCCGGCACCGACGCCGTGACCGAGCGCGTGTACGGCGCGCGCCCGATCCCGTGGCACGCCTCGCAGGGGACGCCGACGACCGTGCCCTTGCCGGAGCAGGACGGGCACATCGTCGCGAGGGTCATGAACCCGGCGCGCTGCACGACCTGTCCGGTGCCCTGGCACGTGCGGCACGCCTCGGGCGTGGTCCCCGCGGCGGCGCCGTCGCCTCCGCACGCCTCGCAGGTCCGCAGCTGCGAGACCTCGATCTTCTTCTTGATCCCGCGGATCGCCTCCTCGAACGTGATCTGGAGGTCGTAGCGCAGATCCGCGCCGCGGGCCGGTCGCGGCGGGCGCGAGCGGCGCCGTCCGCCGAACAGGTCGCCGCCGAAGAAGTCCGAGAAGATGTCGCCGAAGTGCGTGAAGATGTCGTCCACGCCGGAGAAGCCGGGCTGGCCGTGCAGCCCCTCGTGGCCGAACCTGTCGTAGATCTCCCGCTTCTCGGGATTGCTCAGCACCTCGTACGCCTCCGCCGCCTCCTTGAAGCGCTCCTCGGCGTCCGGGCGATCGGGGTTGCGGTCCGGGTGATGCTCCATCGCCAAGCGACGGTACGACTGCTTGATCTGCCGAGCGTCCGCGTCGCGGGGAACCCCGAGGATTTCGTAGTAGTCCCGTTTTCCGTGCATGAGCTCTAGAAGGACGATTTAACGTCGCGACATCAAAAGTCAAGGCGCGCCGTCGCCGCGCACCCAATGTTTCGTTGACCCCCAGACAGCGGGCGGCTAGACTCGAAATCCATGCGATCCTACACGATTGCCATCGGGGGGCACAGCTTCCAGATCCGCTCGGACGCCGATCCCGAGCACGTCAAGCAGCTCGCCGACGAGGTCGGCGCGCGCTACGACGCAATCGACAAGAAGGGCCCGCGGGCGGAGCAGGAGTTCCGCGCCCTCGCGATGGTCGCGATCGTGCTCATGGACGAGCTCCTGGACGCGCGCAAGCAGGGCGAGCAGATCCGCGAGAGCACCCGGGGGTTCGTCGCGCAGCTGATCGCCCGCATCGACGACGTGCTGGCCGCGGGCCAGACCCGCTGATCGCGCCCCCGAGACGCCGATATCCCACCGAATACGCTTGCGATTTCCGGTCGTCTGCGCCATAGTGCGCGCGGTCATTCCCGGTGAGGGAGTGTGGACATATCGTTCGGGCCCCGAGGTCCGGAGACGCGATCGCGCAGAAGGCGCGATCGGTGCGACAGCGTTATTTGCGCTGCCGTTCTCGGCGAACGGCGGGTTCAAATAATCGACCCTCGAGCGACCGCCTCTTCTGCGATCGCGGCTGAGGGACGAGTCGCGGATCGGCGTTCCAGCCCGACCGCACGGTCGAGGGCGGAACACCGGCCCACCTCGGTGCTGATCCGACCGCACTGCTCCTCCCGGGCGTCGCGCCTCCGGCGCCGCACGTGCGCCGGCGCGCAGGATCGCGTCGCGTCGGAACGCCGAGCCCGCCGCGCGCTTTTCATAGAGGAGCCGGTCGCATGAACATCATCATCATCGGAGCGATCGCCGCGGTCGCGGGGGCCGTCATAGGCGCCCTGATCATGGGCGCCGTGAAGTCGAAGCGCGGCACCGAGGAGCACGAGGAAGCCAAGCGCAAGGCCGAAGCGATTCTGCAGACGGCGGATCGGGACGCGAAGACGCTGCTGCGCGACGCGGAGATCGCGGCGCGGGAGGAGAAGATCAAGGCGCTGGCCGCGGTCGAGGAGGAGGGGCGCTCGGTCAAGGCGGAGGTCAAGAAGAACGAGGAGCGGTTCCGGCAGCGCGACGAGGTGCTCGAGAAGAAAAAGGACCTGATGACGAACAAGGAGATCGAGCTCTCGAAGCGCGAGGCCGGTCTCGAACGCACCGAGCGGTCGCTCGTGGAGCGCAAGCGGAAGCTCGACGAACAGGCCGAGGAGATCGGGAAGATCGTCGAGCGCAAGGCGGGCATGACGCGCGACGAGGCCAAGAAGGAGCTCGTCGAGCAGATCACGGACGACGCCAAGCGCACGGCCGCGATCACGGTGCGGCAGATCGAGGACGAGGCGAAGGAGGAGGCTGAGTCGCGCGCGAAGCGGATCGTCGGCATCGCCATCCAGCGCTACTCGGGCGAGCACGTCCAGGAGCGCGCGGTGTCCGTCATCCAGCTGCCGACCGACGAGCTCAAGGGCCGCATCATCGGCCGCGAGGGCCGCAACATCCGCGCCCTCGAGGCGGCGACCGGCATCGACCTCATCGTCGACGACACGCCGGAGACGGTCGTCATCTCGGGCTTCGACCCGGTGCGCCGCGAGGTCGCGAGGCTTTCGCTCGAGCGGCTGATCCAGGACGGCCGCATCCACCCGACGCGGATCGAGGAGATCGTCTCCAAGGCCGCGAAGGACGTCGACAAGATGATAAAGGAGGCCGGCGAGCAGGCGATCCTCGAGCTCGGCCTCGCCAGGGTGCACCCGGAGATCGTGAAGATGCTCGGCCGCCTCAAGTACAGGTACAGCTACGCGCAGAACGTTCTCCGGCACTCGGTGGAGTGCGGGTTCATCGCCGGGATGATGGCGGCGGAGCTGGGCCTGAACCAGCGCAAGGCCCGCCGCGCCGGCCTCCTCCACGACATCGGCAAGGCGATGAGCCACGAGGTCGAGGGGTCGCACGCCGTGATCGGCGCGCAGTTCGCCAAGAAGTTCGGCGAGGAGCCGTTGGTCGTGAACGCGATCGGCTCGCACCACGAGGACGAGCCGCCGACGAGCGTCATCGCGCACCTGGTCGCCGCGGCGGACGCGCTCTCCGGCGCCCGCCCGGGCGCGCGGCGCGAGATGCTCGAGCAGTACGTCAGGCGGCTCGAGGACCTCGAGAACATCTGCCGGTCGTTCGCGGGCGTCGACAAGTCGTACGCGATCCAGGCCGGGCGCGAGGTTCGCGTGCTCGTGGAGTCCGAGCGGATCGGTGACGCCGAGGCGTCGATCCTGGCCAAGGATATCGCGCAGCGCATCGAGACCGAGCTGACCTACCCTGGGCAGATCAAGGTCACCGTGATCCGCGAGACCCGCGCCACGGCGACGGCGAAGTAGGGTGCGGCGGTGGGAGACCTCCGGCTGCTCCTCGTCGGCGACGTCATGGGCAAGGCGGGCCTGCTCGCCGCGCGCCGCGCCCTGCCGCGGGTGATCGCCGAGCGCTCCGTCGATTTCACGATCGTGAACGGGGAGAACGTGGCCGGCGGCGTCGGGATCACGCCGCCGCTCGCCGCGGATCTCTTCGCGGCCGGCGCCGACGTCCTGACGACCGGCAACCACGTCTGGCGCCAGCGGGAGATCCGCCCGTACATCGAGAAGGAGCCGCGGCTGCTCCGCCCGTTGAACTTCGTCGAGGGGCAGCCCGGCCGGGGGTTCGGCGTCTTCGAGACCGCTGCGGGCGTCCCGATCGCCGTGATGAACCTCGTCGGGCAGGTGTTCATGGACCCGGCCGACAGCCCGTTCACCGCGGCGGATCGCGCGCTCGCGCGGCGCGGCGCGGCGGCGATCGTGGTCGTCGACTTCCACGCCGAGGTCACGAGCGAGAAGCGCGCCATGGGCCTCCACCTCGACGGCCGCGTCACGGCGGTGATCGGCACGCACACGCACGTGCAGACCGCGGACGAGCAGGTCCTCGCGGGAGGCACAGCGTTCATCACGGACGTCGGGATGACCGGCCCGCACGACTCGGTCATCGGCATGCGCAAGGATCTCGTGCTGTCGCGCTTCGTCACCGGCATGCCGGAGAGCTTCAAGCCGGCGACCTCCGGCGTCCTGTTCCAGGCCGTCCTCGTCACGGCGGACGCGGCGTCGGGGCGGGCGTCGCGCATCGAGCGGATCAGCGTTCCAGTGGCTGAGTGATCAGCGCGCGGCACAAGTTGTGCCGTCCCCATTTTCCCGCCCGAGACAGGAAACCCGCAGGATCTCGGCGGATTCACTCCATTGTTCTACAATTGAGCCCTGGCGCGAAAAATGCTCCGACTTCACCGTAAACAAGGAGGCGAACATGTTTCGCACGAGAGCAGGATTGCTTGCGCCGTTCGCTCTGTGGTTGGTCGCCGCTGCCACAGCGTGCGGCTCCTCGCGCGACGAAGCGGTGGACGCTGGCGACTCCGGAGCGGACTCGGACTCGGACGCGGATTCAGGCACCGACCAGGCGTGCGACGGCCCGCTCGTGTTCGCGGACGCCGACCTCGAGGCGGCGATCAGGGAAGCGATCGGCCTGCCATCGGGTGAGATCTATCCCGAGGACGTTGCCGAACTGACGATTCTCGACGCGAGCAACAGGACGATTACGTCGCTGGAAGGCATCCAGTGCCTGAACGCGCTGACCAACCTCGCGCTTTCCGACGATGAAATCGACGACGTCGGCCCGCTCGCCTCGCTTCTTTCGCTGACGACGCTCAACCTGGATCATAACCAGATCGACGACGTCGGCCCGATCGCCGCGCTGTCTTCGCTGACCGCGCTCCACTTGCAAGGCAATCAGATCGCCGACATCGGTCCGCTCGCCTCTTTGTCTCAGCTGACCGCGCTCCACTTGAGCGGGAATCAGATCGCCGACATCGGCCCGCTCGCTTCGCTGTACTCGCTGATCGAGCTCGGTCTTTATGCCAACCAGATCGCCGACGTCAGCCCGCTGGCCTCTCTCTCTTCGCTCACCTATCTCTCCATTTTCAACAACCAGATCGTCGACATCGGTCCGCTTTCCTCGTTGTCTCAACTGACAATGCTCGATCTCGGTTTCAACCAAATTGTCGACGTCGGTCCACTTTCCCCTCTTTCCCAGCTGACTTTTCTTCGTCTAGACGATAATCAAATCGTCGAGATTGGTCCCCTTTCATCCCTCTCTTCGATTCAGTACGTTTATCTCGACACAAACTCCATTTCGGATCTTGCGCCGTTGGTGGCCAACGAGGGCCTCGGCGTCTACGATGAAGTGTGGATCGCCGAAAACCCGATCGACGCCGTCGATCAAGCAGAACACATCGGCGCGCTCGAGATTCGCGGCGTCTGCGTCGTCGGCGACTGGAACGCTGCGGTCGAGGACTGCGAAGAAAGCCCTGACGACTAGAACCAGACGGGAACCAAACGGCGGAAATGGGATCAGGAGTGGGGTCCCACCATTCCCCCGGACACCTCGACGCCGCGCTCGTGGCACCGCAGATCGAGCACCGCGAAGCCGTCCTCGGCGGCCGCGATCGCGAAGCGATCCCGATCCTCGGAGCGCGCGAAGATCGCCACCGCCGTGTCCCCGCCGCCGGCGCCCGAGGGCTTTCCGGCGCCCCCGCAGGACGCCGCGAGGCGCGCCACGCGCGCGTGCGCCGCGTCCACGATAGGCGCGCCCGACGCCTCGCCGAGGCGGGCCATGGCCGCGCCGTACGCGGAGGTCAGGCGGACGATCTCGTTCGCGTCGCGGGCCGCGTAGGCGGCGAGGAAGGCCGCCGCGAGCGCCGCGAGATCGCCTATCAGCGCACCGTGCTCCGCCGGGGACGCGACCGCGAACGCCTGGACGCGCGCGAGGAGATCGGTCGTCGAGGCGGGCCTGCGGGTCCAGACGAATGCAATCGCGGCGGGCGGGGGCCCGAGGCCGACCGCCGTCGCGCCCCTCTCGTAGCGGATGGTGCCCCCGAGCACGGCGGCGGCGACGTCCGCGCCCGAGCCCCGGCCTCCCTGCGCCGTGCGGTGCGCGGCGAGCGCGATCTCGAGGATCCGTTCTCCCGGGACGCCGGCGGTCGCCTCGGCGCGCGCGAGCAGGAGTGCCGTCGCCGCGACCGCGACCGCGGCCGACGATCCGAGCCCGAGCTTGGCCCGGCCCCTCGCGAACCCGCGGGTCTCGACCGCGATCGGCGCCTTGTCGCTGCGGGCGATCGCGCACGCCGGGAAACGCGCGTGAACCTCTTCGAACACCGCGGCGACGACCGGGGACACCCGGAGCGCCCTCCCGCCGAACCGCGCCACGGCCCGCCTGTCGATCGCCGTGAGCACCGCGGGCGCGCCCTCGAGCACCGCGTACTCGCCGCACAGGAACAGCTTCCCCGGGGCGCTCGCGCGAAGGCCCGTCATACCGGCACCAGCGCGAACCCGGCCTCGCCCAACGCCGCCGCGACGCGCGCCCGATCCCGCGGGGCGACGAGCGCGATCGCGCAGCCGCCTCCCCCGCCGCCCGTGAGCTTCGCGCCGAGCGCGCCGGCGTCCCGCGCCGCGGCGCAGGCGCGATCCAGCGCGGCCGTCGACACCCCGAACCAGGCGAGCTGCTCGTGGTTCTCATCCATCAGCCGACCGAGCGCAACGGCGTCCCGCCGCCCGAGCGCCGCGACGCCGCGTTCGACGATCCCGCGGATCGCCTCGAGGCGCCGCGCCGCTTCGACGGGCTCCGCGGAGATCTTCGCCGCGAACGCGGCGACCGTGACGCGCGTGTCGCCGGGGGCGCCGGTGTGGACGATGACGAGCTCCGGCGCCTGGACGTCGAGCCTCGTAGCGCCCGCATCGCGGCTGAATCGAAGCACTCCTTCGCCGAGCACCGCCGCCGCGTCGACACCGGACGGGTTCCCGTGGAACGCGCGCTCCGAGGCCTGCACAGCGGCGTGGAGCTCCGCCGCAGTAGGAATGAGCCCGAGGAGCGCCGCAGCGGCTCGCGCCGAAGCGGCGGCTATCGACGCCGAGGCGCCGAGGCCGGCCCGCGCGGGAAGCGCCGTCTCCCCTCGCAAGGACAGCCCTTCGAGCGGCGCCTCGAGCGCCCCGAGGAGGCCCCGCAGCGCGACGTCCGCTGGATCGCCGCCGTCGGCCCGCGCGTCGAGCCCCCATCCCTCCACCCGGAGCGACGCGGGCCCCCGCGCGCGGCACGCCGTGACGGACGTCTTTCCCGGGATCCCGATCGCGATCGCCGCCGCGCCGTGGACCACGGCGTGCTCGCCGAGCAGGATCACCTTGCCCCCCGCGCGGCCGACGGCGTTGTCGCGTCCGCCGCTCATTTCTCGCGCGTGACGGCGAGCCGCGCGATGTGGGCGATCATCGCCCTCCCCTCGGCCCCGAAGCCGCTCTTTTCGAGCGCCGCGAGCGCGCCGGCGACGTGATCGGCCGCGCGTTCCTCGCAGAACCTCTTCGCGCCCGACGAGGCGATGGCTCGGGTCGCCGCCGCGATCTCCCCTTCGCTCGCGTCGGCCCTGCCGAACGCCGCCGCGAGCGCCGCCCGCTCGTCCGCGCCGGCGCGGGAGAGCGCCTGCTGGATGAGGAGCGTGCGCTTCCCGCTCCGAAGGTCCGAGCCGCGCGGCTTGCCTGTGATCGCGGGATCACCGAACGCACCGATGACGTCATCCCGCAGCTGGAACGCGATGCCGATCGGCCGCGCGATCGCCGCGAGCCGCGCCGTGTCGCCGGGCGACGCCCCCGCGATCGCGGCGCCGATGGCGATCGGGCCGACGGTCGTGTAGCTCGCGGTCTTGTGATCCGCGACCTCCTCCGAGGGGCCCCCGAGGAGATCGAGCGCCTGTCCGTGGATGACGTCCGCGTGCATGCCGGCGAAGAGCGACGCGACGCGACGCCGCCTTTCCTCCGCGATGTCGAGCCGCGCGATAAGCCGCTCGTGCAGGGAGACCGAGAGATCGCCGGCCAGGATCGCGAGGTCGCGGCCGAGCTTCGCGTCGCCGGTGGCCGCCGTCAGCGCGGCGTGGACCGAGGGCCCGCCGCGGCGCACGAGATCGTCGTCCATGATGTCGTCGTGGATGAGGAAATACGTGTGCAGGAGCTCCATCGCCGCCGCCGCGTCGCACAACGCCGTCGCGCCGCCCCCGGCGGCATCGACGAGGAGCGCGCCCGCGTAGACGAGCGCCGCCCGGATGCGCTTCCCCCCGCGCAGCGTGAGATCGCGCACGCGCTCGAGCAGCATCGGCGCCGGCCGGCGCGCGAACAGCTCGCAGGGGTCGTCCTCGTCGTCCCGGAACAGGCGCTCCAGGCGCTCTTCCACCGCCGCGGCGATCCGCTGTAACGTGACGTCCATGGCTCACTCCGAGGCTCGCGCCGCCATCAGCTTGTCGATTGAGGAGTAGGTGTCAAGGAACATTCGCCTGCGGCCGTCGCCGGCGGCCGCGAGCAGCGCCGCGAGCGCCTTCCCCGTATAGGTCGGCTCGAGCGGAGCGGCCGACCCGCGGGCGCGGCGGATGGCGTCCTCGGCCGCGGCGGTCGGGTGGCCGTAGCCACGGCCGGCGAAGCCGTGCTCGATCCGCAGGCGGATCCGCGGCCGCCGGCCGAGATCGACGCGCGCGGCGAGCAGCGCGAACGTCCTGCGCGCGAGGAGCTCCGCGTAGGCCGCGTTCCCGGCGAGGCGCGTGGCGACGCGGATCGCCACGACCTCGCTTCGCACCCCGGCGAGCGCCAGGCCGAGCGCCAGGCCGACCGCCGTCCCGCCCGAACCGTAGGCGACGTAGATCTCGTCCGGGACGGGGCACGCGGACGCGGCGATCTGAGCCGCGAGCTCCAGGCCGCCTCCCACCCACCCGAGCGTGCCGGTCGGCGACGATCCCCCCGGGAACAGGACGCGCGGAGGCGACGGCGAACCGTCCGCGCCCGAGGCGATCCGCGCCGCGAGGTGCCCGACGGCGCCGAGGGTCGCGCCGGGCCTCCGCCGGCGCAGGAGCCCGGCGCACGATCCCTCGTTGAGCGCGAGCACCGCCGCCGTGTGGGCGGTCATGGGCTGTTCCGCGAGGACGCCGAAGCACTCCCGTCCGAGCGCGGCGGCGTGCACCGCGGTTGCGAGGACGTGGTGGGAGCCGAGCCCGCCGAACGCCAGGACCGGCCCGCCCCCCGTCGCGAGGAGGCGCTCCAGCTTGCGGACCTTGTTCCCGCCGTACAGGGGCGACGCGAGATCCTCGCGCTTGATCCAGATCCGCCCGGCGCCTGCCGCCTCGAGCCCGGCGAACGGCGCGACCGGCGTCGGCCACTCGCCGAGGCCGACCCGGGGGAAGCTCTCGAGCGCCGCGTTCGCGGCTTCCATCCGTGCCGTGTCGACGCTGGACAACGCGCCACCCGCCCCGCAGCGAGTCAGGAGTGGATCGCCGTCGCGAGGCGGCCCTCGCGGGCGAACCGGAAGACGAGGGTGCCCCAGCTCACGCCGATGCACAGCCAGGCTAGCGCGATCGACGGCAGGAGCGACGACTCGCCGAACGCCTTGAGCCCGACGCTGCGGTGGTACTGCTCGTACGTGCCGAGCACCGCGAGCTTGTCGCCCGACATGACGAGCAGCCCGCCGATGCTCAGCACGACGAACAGCATGAACACGACGGTGACCCAGTCGCTCGCGCTCCGCGCGGAGAAGTAGCCGACGAGGTAGCCGAGCGCCGCGGCCACCGGGTAGGACGCGATCGCCATGACGCTCGTCCCGGTCGGCAGGGTGCGCGTGTCGATCAGGTACATCCAGGACCAGTCCGGATAGAACGTGGCGAAGTAGATGCCCGCCGGGATGACGACCAGCGCCTCGAGGAGCATCAGGGCGTTGAAGTAGCGGTTGTACGAGACGGGGCGCTGCATCGTGCGGATCTGCAGGTGCGCGGAAAACGCCACGGACGAGCCGAGGAGGAGGTTCACCACGATGAAACCGGGGATCGTCAAGGCGCACCTCGTGTCGCAGCCATCGCCCCACTCTACGCCGGCCGCGGCGCCGAGGCAACGAGCGCGGCCGCGCCGGGAAAGGGCTACTCGATCTTCGCGGGCGGGGGAGCCGCGGCGGCGTCGGAGGCGACCGGGGGCGCGGGCGGGGGCGCGGGCGGCGCGGCCACCTTCGCCTCCAGCGCCTTGACGGAAGCGAGGACTTCCGCCAGCTTGTTGTCGAGTCGCTTGATCGCCATCGCGGTCGTCTGCGCGTTGCCGTCTCCGGTCGCGTCCACGGCGTCGAGCCTCGTGTTGATCGTGGTGTTGAGCAGGTAGATGCCCCCGATGAAGCCCACCAAGCACACCAGGATGAGGATCATGCGCCAGAGATCAAAGCCCTTCTTCGCCTCATTCATCTCTTCTCTCCTTCCCTCTCCCTTCCGCCTCGGGGTTCCGTTCCGCCTTTGGGTGAGCATACTGCCGCCCGCAGAAACAAAATAGTGGGTCGCTCGGATCAGCCTACCCGGTTTCCCTGCCCGTGCAAAGTGTGCTAACTTCCGCCCCCGATGACGCGCCCGGCATGCCAGATCGCGATCCTCGCGCTCGTCGCTGCGAGCGGCTGCGCCGCCGAGATCGGCGACAGCTGCACCTACGACGTGGACTGCTCGTCGAACTACGACAGGAATTGCGACCGCAACCAGCCCGGCGGCTACTGCCTCATCCTGGGCTGCGAGCCGGACTCCTGCCCGAACGAGGCCGTGTGCGTCGAGTTCACGACGCCCTGCCCTGCGGGGACCGATCCGGCAACGTGCGAGCAGATCGAGGAGAACCGCGAGCGCACGTACTGCCTGCGCCACTGCAAGAGCGACAAGGGGTGCCGCTCGAAGTACGAGTGCCTGCTGCCCGAGGGCGACGCCGACGAAGGCGGGACGGGCGCGCTGCCCGTGCTCGAGAACACCACCATCATCGACCTCGACTACGACCCCGACAGGGAGTGGGGCATCTGCGTCCCGAAGACCTGATGGCCGCGAGCAACCACTTCAGAGGGACCCCGAGGGCGCGCGCGGAGTGCCGCGTGTCCGTCGCCTTCCTCGAGCGCTCGATCCCGCCCCTGATCGCGTACACGAGCGACGTCGGTGCGGGCGGCCTGGGCCTGTCCTACGGCGAGGCGCTCCGGACCGGAGAGCGCGTCGAAGTGGCGCTCACGACACCCTCCCGATGGGCGCCGCTCGTCCTCCACGCCGAGGTCGCGTGGCAGCGAGCGGCCGAGTCCGGCGAACCGGGGGAGACCGGCTTCGCGTTCGTGGGGGCGACCGAGGCGGACGCGGCGGCGCTCAAGGATCTCATCTCGACCCTGGCGTTCGACGAGTGACGCGCCGTCCCGCTTCGCGGGAAAAGCCGTGTTGACCGAGAAATGAAAAGCGCTTAGGGTTCCCTCCGCATGACGAAACAGGATCACATCGAGCTGGACGGAATCGTGGAGGAGGTGCTCGCGGGAGGAATGTTCCGCGTGCGCCTCGAGTCGGGCCTCGTCGTGCGCTCGCACCTTGCGGGCAAGATGCGGAAGTTCCGCATCCGCATCGTCCTCGGCGATCAGGTGCGCCTCGCGGTCTCGCCCTACGACCCCTCGCGCGGCCGCATCATTTATCGCATCAAGTAGCGCCGCCGCCCTCTCCGCGTGATATAGTCGTCAGGTGCAACGCTGCGCCGAACACGGGGGACGCGCGAACCGCGTCGCCGCGGCCGTCGCCTGGGCGTGCGCGGCGGCGATCTCCACGACCCAAGCCGTCGCGAAGGAAGAGGATCGCTCGTCGTGGTCGTGCTCGTCGTTCGCCACGAACGACGAGATCGGCGACGCCCTCGCCGGCCACGAGGGCACCTACCCGGAGATCGCCGACGCGTTCGACGTCGGCACCTCGGTCGACGGGCGCACCATCCACGGCCTGAAGATCTCCGCGGAGGTCGGCGTCGAGAGCGAGGAACCCGAGATCCGGATCATCGGCGCCATCCACGGCAACGAGTGCCTCGCTGCCGAGATGGTGCTCGCGATCGCCGAGTGGCTGCTCGACGGCTACGGCGACGATCCGACGGCGAGCGATCTCGTCGACGGTTCCGAGATCGTCCTCGTCCCGCTCGTCAACCCGGACGGCTATTCCGACACGCCGTTCGCGACGCGCACGAACTCGAACGGCGTCGATCTGAACCGCAACTTCGGCTTCGGCTGGGTCCAGGGCGAGGGCGGCGACGAGGAGCCGTTCTCGGAGCCCGAGTCGCTCGCGATCCGGGACCTGAGCCAGGCTTCGAGCTTCACCATCGGCCTCACCTACCACACGATCTCTCCGTACGTGAACGGGCCGTGGAACTACCGCCCCGAGCACCCGCTCGACGAGGAGCTGGTCGACGCGATGGGCGACGCCTACGCCGGGACGTCGAGCTACGACGTCGTCTTCGGCTGGGACTGGTACCCTATCACGGGTGACGTCAACGACTGGTCGCTCGGGACGTCCGGCACCTTCGACTGGACGATCGAGCTGAACTCGGACACCGATCTCCAGTGGGACATCCACGGTCCCGGGGTCGCGGCGTTCCTCCCGTTCGCGCTCACCGGCGCCTCGGGGCTCGTCACCGACGCCGACTCGGGGGAGCCGCTCCCGGCGCGCATCCTGGTCGATCCCGAGGGCGAGCCGGTGTTCACCGACCCGGTCCTCGGGGACTACCACCGCGTCCTCCTGCCCGGGACGTACGACATCACGGCCGAGGCGAACGGCTACGCCCCGGCGACCGCGACCGGCGTGGTCGTCTCCGACGGCTCCGTCGCCCTGGTCGACTTCGCGCTCGAGCCGGACACCGCCACCTACTACGCCTTCGCCGTGAACCACATGGAGATGCCCCGCGTCATCGACGAGGGCTACTCCGCGTCGAGCTACCTCAACGACACGATTGCCAGCGCCGCGCTCGGCGCGCCGGACGACGTTTTCTACTCGTTGAGCCCGGGCGGCGCGATCACCCTGGACATGGGCCCCTCGGCCCCCATCACCGACGTCGCGGGCGACGATGTCGTCGTGCTGAGCGGGACCGGCAGCGGCGACACGATCGAGGTGTACGCCTCGGCGGACCAGGACGGCCCGTTCGAGGCGCTCGCGGACGGCTCCGGGGACGTCGCGGCCGATCTCGCGATCGCCGACCTCGCGTCTGCCCGGTACCTGCGGATCGTCGACACGACGAGCGGGCCGTTCAACGACGAGGAGGCGGGCTACGATCTCGACGCGGTCGTGAACGTCTCCCTGTCGGGCGGCGACGTCGACACCGACGCCGACACGGACACCGACACCGACACCGATTCCGATTCCGACACCGATTCCGACACGGACACGGGAGCCGATTCCGACACGGATTCCGACGCGGACGCCGATTCCGACGCGGACGGCGGCGCCGTCACCATGTCCCCGGGCGGCTGCGGCTGCGCGGCGATCGACCCGTCCGCGCGCGGGCCGGGCCTCCTCGCGCTGCTCTCCTGTCTCTGACGCTTCAGATGTGGCGAAACCTGAGCCCGAGCTCCATGCCGCGCAGGAGCGAGCCGCCGCCGAGCGCCCGGAGCCGCTCCGCGAGAGGGGCGAACTCCACGGCAGCGCCGGGCGCCGCGAGGAACGCCGAGAGCTCCAGGGCGTAGCCGGCGCGCCGCGCGACCACGAACGCGTCGCGGACGTCCGGCAGGAGCTCGAGGAACCTCGTGGCGGCGGCGTCGAGCGCGTCGGCGTCCTCGGTCAGGCGGCCCTCGAGCTCCGGCAGGAGGTTGCGGTCGTGATCCGAGATCAGCGCGCCGCGCGCCCCCTTGAGCCCGCGCAGGAGCTCGCGGATCTCCGCGACGATCTCGTGCTCCTCGAGCGGCTCGAAGAGGCCGTCCCTCCGCATCCCGGCGAGCGGTGAGCCCGGCTCGACCCCGAGGGTGCGCAGGCGCACGTGCTGCGGATCGATTGCGCGCAGCACCGCCGCGGTCTCCCGCGAGTGGACCGCCGTGAGGGCGCGGCCGCCCAGGCCGGGCATGACGTAGCAGCACACCTCGAACCCGGCGTCGATCGCGCGCCGGCACCCCTCGACGTGGTGCTCGCCGCGGCACCCCTTGCGGATGAGCGCGAGCACGGCGTCCGAGCCGCTCTCCACGCCGACATGGATCCGCGTGAGCCCCGCCCGTCGCAGCGCCGCGAGGTGCTCGGGCGATCGGGCGCACAGGGTACGCGAGCGGGCGTACGTCGTGACGCGGCTCACCGACGGGAACCGCTCCTTGAGGCGCTCGAGGACCGGGACGATCCGCTCGAGCGGCAACACCAGCGAGTCCGCGTCCTGGAGGAAGGCGTGCTCGCCGCCGCGCGCGAGCCAGAGGGCGACGCGCCGCTCGTCCTCGGTCGCCGAGTGGTCGCGCACGATCGACAGCGCGGCCGCAGGATCGACGGGCCCGTTCGCGCTCGCCGCGCCGAGGCGCCCCCGCACCCGCGCGGCCGCGTCGGCGAGGAGGTCGATGTCGCCGATGATCTCCTCGACCGGGCGCCGCCCGAACTTCTCGCCCTTGTACACGGCGCAGAACGCGCAGTCGTTCCACGGGCAGTTGCGCGTGACGCGCAAGAGGAGGCTCGTCGCCTCGCTCGGCGGCCGTATCGGCCCGAGCTCGACCTCTCTGGTCCTGGAATCCTGCGCCACTTCTCCAACCCTCCGTCCACTAGGTCCATACCGTCCATTTCGTCCACTGGCTAGTGGATGGACGAAGTGGGCATCGCGTACCCAGTGGTCGATTTTCGGCAACCTTTTTCGCGAACGTCCGATATCGGTCGCAGCGGGCGCGGTTACGCTGTCGCGCCGGCGAACGAAAGGGCCGATCATGGTGAAAGTCGAACTGGTTCCGCTCGCGCAGGTGGAGCGCACCATCCTATTCGTCCGCGGGTACAAAGTGATTCTCGACGCGGATCTCGCTGCGATGTACGGGGTTGAGACGCGCGAGCTCGTGCAAGCCGTGAAGCGCAATCGTGAGCGCTTTCCGGAAGATTTCATGTTCCGGCTCACCGACGAGGAGTCGGTGTCTTTAAGATCACAGGCTGTGATCTTAAAGAAGAGCGGACGCGGGCAGCATCGGAAGTATTTGCCCTATGCCTTCACCGAACAGGGCGTCGCGATGCTGTCGACCGTGCTGCGCAGCCCGCGCGCGGTGCAGGTGAACATCGAGATCATGCGGGCCTTCGTACGCCTTCGGCAGATGCTCGTGGCAAACGCCGACCTCGCCCGCAAGGTCGCCGCGCTCGAGAAGCAGTACGACGCACAGTTCAAGGTCGTGTTCGACACGATACGGGAGCTCATGGCGCCGGAGGCGAGACCGAAGCGCCGGATCGGGTTCGGGAAAGAGTGAATGGCGCGATTGCCGCCATTACTCTGCCACTACCGTTCTCGGTCCATACCGTTCATTCCGTCCACTGGCTAGGAGATGGACGAGATGGACTTGGTGGACGCATTGGACGGAGTGGACGGGAAGGAAGGGAAGAAGGAGGCTCAGTCCTCCTCGTCGTCGCCCTTGTACGCCGCCACGACCTTCTCCTGGACGTCGCGCGGGACCTCGTCGTAGTGCGAGAAGGAGACGGTGAACGTGCCGCGGCCGCCCGTGATCGAGTCGAGCTCGTTGGCGTACCTGAGCAGCTCGCCCATCGGCGCCTGCGCCTTGATCACCTGGTAGCGCCCGCGCGCCTCCATGCCCATGACGCGCCCGCGGCGCGAGCTGATGTCGCCCATCACGTCGCCCATGAACTCGTCCGGGCACACGACCTCGAGGTTCCAGATCGGCTCGAGCAGGTACGCGTCGGCCTTCTCGACCGCGGCCTTGAACCCCTTGGAGCCGGCCATCTGGAACGCGGCGTCCGAGGAGTCGACGTCGTGGTACTTGCCGTCGTACACGGTCACCCGCACGTCGACGAGGTTGTAGCCCGCGATGACGCCCTTCACCATGCGGGCGACGACGCCCTTCTCGACCGAGGGGATCCAGTTCCGCGGGATCGCGCCGCCGACGATGGCGTTGACGAACTCGAACCCGCCGCCGTGCGGGAGCGGCTCGACGTTGAGGTAGCACACGCCGAACTGGCCGCGGCCGCCGGTCTGCTTCTTGTGCTTCCCCTCGACGCCCTCCACCTTCTTGCGGATCGTCTCGCGGTACGGGATCTTCGGCGGGAAGAGCTCGGCCTCGACCTCGAACTTGCGCCGGATCTTCTCCATGGTCAGCTCGATGTGCACCTGGCCCATGCCCGCGATCTGCGTCTCCTTGACCTCGGCGTCGCGGATGACCTTGATCGTCGGGTCCTCCTCCGCGATGCGGTTGAGCGCCTGCCCGATCTTGTCCTCCTCGTTCTTGTCCTTGGCGCGCACGGCGTAGGTGATGATCGGGCTCACCTCGGGCAGGAACTCGAACGCGACCTTCCGCTTCTCGTCGCAGATAGAGTGGCCGATGGGCGTGAGCTTGAGCTTGGCGAGCGCGATGATGTCGCCGGGGCCCGCGGACGGCACGGGCTCCTGCTTCTTCCCGAACGGGACGAGGATGGATCCGAACCGCTCGCGCTCCTCCTTGTTCACGTTGAAGAACGAGGTGTCCGCGTTGAGGGTGCCGGACCAGACCCGGGCGATCGCGAGGCTGCCCGTGAACTTGTCGAGCACGGTCTTGAACACGGTCGCCGCGAACGGCGCGCCCTCGTCGGGCGCGATCTCGATCTCCGCACCGTCGACCGTGCCCTTGCGCGCGGGCCGGTCCGCCGGCGAGGGGAACCTTTCGCAGATGAGGTCGAGCAGCGGCTGGATGCCCACGTTCTTGGTCGCCGAGGTCACGACCGCCGGCACGAGCTGGCCGCTCGTGATCGCCTTGGGGAGCGCGACGTCGATCTCGGCGTCCGACAGCTCCATGGTCTCGAGGAACTTCTCCATGAGCGCGTCGTCGCTCTCGGCGATCACCTCGATGAGCTTCTCGCGCGCGGCAGCCACCTCGTCCTTCATGTCCGCGGGCACCGGGATCTCCTCGATCCCCTTCCCGCCGTCGCCCGGGAACTTGAACGCCTTCTGCCGGAGCACCTCGACGACGCCCTTGAACGCGTCCTCGGCGCCGATCGGGATGATGAGGGGCGCGATCCGCTTGGAGAGGAGCTGCCGCGCCGACTCCATCGTGGCGCCGAAGTCCGCGCGCTCGCGGTCCTGCTTGTTGACGACGACGAGCCGCGGGATGTCGAGCTGCTCGGCGAGCGCGTACATCTTCTCGGTCATCACCTGCACGCCGTCCACCGCGGAGATGCAGACCACCGCGATGTCGCTCGCCCACAGGGAGTTGCGCGCGTCCACGAAGAAGTTGTTGTCGCCGGGGGTGTCGAGGATCTGGATCTTCCTCTTCTGCCACTCGGTGGCGGCGAACGCGGACGAGATCGAGCTCTGGCGCTTCAGCTCCTCGGGCTCGAAGTCGAACGTCGAGGTCTCGTCGAGCACCGATCCGAGGCGGGTCGTGGCGCCCGTGTCGAACAGGATCGCCTCGGCGACGGACGTCTTGCCGCTGCCGCCGTGCCCGACCAGGCAGACGTTCCGGATGTTCTTCGTGTCGTACTTTTTCATGTGGTCCTCCGGCCCCGCGGCCGCGTTTCTGGGTCAAAACAAGGACCACGCTATGTAGATCAGCTCGTAATCAAGGTCAATTGGAGGAAAAAGGGATGGGAAGAATGGGAATCAGGGGAAGAATGGGAGGGGGCTCTCTCCTATGCCTCCTATGATTCCCGTGATTCTCATTTCCCCTCCCTCAGGATCAGCGCCGTCTTGCCCGGCATCCTCAGGTCGAACCACCCGCCCTCGACGTGGATCGCCGCGCCGGTGATCTTGCAGACGAGCTCGGCGCCCGCGAGCCGCTCCTTGACGCGCGTCGGCAGGCGCGGGTTGTCCGCGATCGAGATCGGGATCGACCCGGGCATGTCCTGCCACCCGTTGTGGATCGCGACGATCACGACGTCGTCGTCCACGTAGCGCAGGAAGACGAGCACGAAGTGATCCACGTACAGGCAGGTGAAGTCCCCTGCCCAGAGCGCCGGGCTCTCGCGGCGGATCCGGACGAGGTGGCGCAGGTGATCGTAGATCGCCTTCTCGTGCGGGAAGCCGGGCCTGACCTCGTACCTTTCGTCGAGCTTCTCCCACTCGAAGTCGCGCCGGTTGTCCGGATCGCCGTGTCCCTGCATGCCGAGCTCGACGCCGTAGAAGAGCTGTGGGATGCCGCGCACCGTAAGCTGGAAGCTGAGCGCGAGCCGCATGGCGCGCGCGGCGGCGGCGGGATCCTGGAGCCTGTCGACGAGCATCGTCATGAAGCGCGCCGGCAGATCGTGGTTGTCGAGCAGGGTCGTGAGCTTGTTGTGGTTCGTGTACGCCCCGTCCCGCTCGAGCAGGCCGTAGCCGCGATCGTACGGGGAGACGAAATCGTGCAGCGAGCCGCCGTCGACGAAGACCCGCCGAATCGCCTCCTGGAGCGGAAAGTCGAACAGGCTGTCGAACGCCCACGAGCGCTGGAACTGCGAGATCTTGTCGATGTCGAACTCGAGCACCTCGCCGAGGAGCGCCACCTCCGGGTAGAGCCCCCTGACCTGCGTCTTGAAGTCGTTCCAGAACACGCGCTCGACGTGCTTCACCGTGTCCATGCGGATCCCGTCGATGCCGGTCTCGCGGATCCAGTCGAGGATCGTGCCGATGTGGTAGTCGGACACGTCCTTGGCGTCGAGGTCGAGGTCCGGGAGGCACGACAGCTCGCCCTGGGTCTCGTCCGCGGCGCACGAGATCCCGGCGCGGTTGAACCAGTGGCGGCGGATCGGCGTGGGGTTCGGCTCCGCGTCGCGCGTCCCCGGGTGATCGTAGCCGGTGTGGTTGACGACCATGTCGAGGATCAGCTTGAGCCCCGCCGCGTGGAGCGCGCCTGCGAGATCGCGGACGTACCGCTTCGAGCCGCGCGGGTACTCGCCGTTGTCCACGTAGAAGCGCGGATCGACCGCGTTGAAGTCGAGCGCCCAGTAGCCGTGGTAGCCGTCCGCGTCCGCGAGATCGATCTGCAGGTAGACCGGCGTGATCCAGACGGCCGTGACGCCGAGCTGGACGAGGTACGGGATCTTCTCGCGCAGCCCGTCGAGGTTGCCGCCGTGGCAGCGGCGCGGATCCTGCCGGTTGACGCTCCTCGCGATCGCGGGATCCGGGTTCGGCACGCCGTGGAACCTGTCCAGGATAACGAAATAAATGATGTCCTGCTGGGTCAGAGACATACGGTCTTCCCCTTCTCGGTGCCCCTATCACGCAAGCCGGAATCGTTCGCTTGGGCGAGCATTCCCCTCAGGTCCTCGAGTCGGCCCAGCGGCACGAGCAAGAGGAAGTCTCCCTTCTCGACTACGGTGAATTTCTGCCCCGGCTTGAGTTTGAGCCTTTCGTGGACGTGCTTCGGGATCATCACCTGGAAATTCGAAGTCGCAATCATGGGTTCCTTCTTTTTCTCGGTCAACCGGAGCTCACTCCGCGAAGTCGTAGCGCGCGACAAAGACGTCGGGCTAGACCGCACGCGCCCATTGTACCCGATGTCGCAGAAGCGGGGACGTGTTCAGCCGCCGATGGTGGGCTGCGGCAACCGGCCGAGCCGCGCGAGCAGGGCGCCGGTGAGGTGGTCGAGCTCGATCTGGGCCTGCATGAGATCGATGCGCGCCCGCACGGTGCGAAGCTGAGCCTCGCGCTCCGCCTCCTCCGCGTCGCGCACCTGGATGAAGATCGACACGCCGAGGTCGTACCGCGTGCGCTCCGCCTCGGCGAGCCTGCGCGCGACCGCGAGGGTCTGCTCGGCGAGGGCGAGCCTCTTGCGGCCGCTCGCGCACTTCTCGAGCGCGATCGCCACCTCGGCGCGGACCTGATCGCCGGTCGTGACGAGCCGCTGCCTCGCGATCTCGACGTCCACCTTCGCCGACGCGCGCTGCGCGTCCTTGCGCGTGTCGCTCATCGGCAGCTCGTAGACGAGCCCGACGTATCCCGCGTACGCCGCCCCGTCGCCGAACTGCGTGAACGCGGGCGGGACCTCCTGGTAGCCGAGGGTCTGCGCGCCGATCCAGCCCACGAGATCGAGCCGCTGCCGCATCGCCTCGCCGGCGGTCCGCGCCCGTTCCTCGGCCGCGGTCACGGCCGCCGCGCTCTCCCGGATCTCGGGCGCGTCGCTGAGCGCCGCCCGGAGCGCCTCGTCCGCCGGCGGGTCCGACGCCGCGAGCGGCGGGCTCTCGCCCGGATCCGGCCGCACCCGCAACACCTCGCGCGCGAGCCCGAGGAGCGTCGCGAGCTGCACCGAGAGCCGCCTCACGTCCGCCTCCGCGGCCACGACCGTCTCCTCGAGCGACGCGAGGTGCGTCTCGTACTGGAGCGCGTCGATCTCCGCCGCCGCCCCCTGCTCGATCTTGATCCGCGTCTCCTCGAGCGACGTCTTCGCGACGTCCCTCGCTCGGGCGTCGATCTCGAGGGCGCGCTCGGCGTACCAGAGCTCCCAGTAGGCGTCGAGCACGTCGCGGGCGAGCGCGCTCGCGGTCCTGCGGGCGGCGAGCCGCGCCGAGACCTCGGCGTTCTGCGCCTGGCGCAGGCTCGCCTCGCCGACCTCCTTGCCGGCGCCCCGCAGGATGGGCTGCGTGACGCTCAGCCGCGCGTTGAGCCCGTAGTCCGGGTTGTCGATCTGGCTGGCGCCCTCGACGCGCACCGCCGCCTGAGTGCCCGCGGCCGTCGTCTTGCTCACCTGGCCGCCGACCGCCAGCTGGTTCCCGGTCCGGAAGTCGACGTCGCCGTCCGCACCGACGGCCGGCGACGAGCTGTGCGTGTAGCCGCCGTCGAGCTGGAGCGTGAACGGCCGGAGCCCCTCCTCGGCCGTGACCGCGACCGAGGCGCGCCTCTCCTCGAGGAGCGCGGCCCGGAGATCCCCGTTGTGCGCCGCCGCGAGCCCGACGGCCCGGTCGGACCGCACGATCCGCTCCTGGGCGGTCTCCCCAGCCGCGGCGACGGCGCCCGACAGCGCGAGCGCCGCGAAGATGCCCGTGAAAAGACGTCTGTCACTCATGGCGAAGTGCCTCGATGGGGTTGAGCCTGGAGGCCCTCTTGGCCGGCAGGTATCCGAAAACGATGCCGACGAGCACGGAGAAGACGAACGCGATCGCGGCGACGATCGCGGACGGCGAGAACGGCATCTCGAGCGAGCGCGTCGCGATGAACGCCCCGAGGTTGCCGAGCGCGAGCCCGATGAGCCCCCCGAGGCCAGACAGCGCGGCCGCCTCCACGAGGAACTGCGTCATCACCTCGGACCCGGTCGCGCCGATCGCGAGGCGGATGCCGATCTCGCGAGTCCGCTCGGTGACCGACACGAGCATGATGTTCATGATCCCGATGCCGCCGACGAGGAGGCTCACCGCGGCGATCGCGCTGAGCAGCGTCGTCAAGATGGTCGTCGTCCCCGCCATGGCGGAGGCGATCTCGGCCATGTCGCGGACGCGGAAGTTGTCTTCGCCGCCCGGCTCCACCCTGCGCCGATCGCGCATGAGCGACTCGATCCCGGTCCGGACCGCCCCGGTGGAACGCCCCTCGGCGACGGAGATCTCGATGCGGGAGATGTCGTCGTTGCCCGCGACGCGCCGCTGGAAGGCGCGGATGGGAATGAGGACGATGTCGTCCTGGTCCATCCCCATCGCGGCCTGCCCCTTGGCCGCGAGGACGCCTATCACCGAGCACGAGATCCTGCCGACGCGGATCCTCTGCCCGACCGGATCCTCGCCGGCGAACAGCTCTTTCACGACCGTGGCGCCGACGACGCAGACCAGGGCGCCGCTCGACTCCTCGCCGTCCGAGAAGACGCGGCCGCTCGCCAGCTTGTAGCCGCGGCACTCCAGGTACTCCGCGGTGGTGCCGGTGATCGACGTCTGCCAGTTCACGTTGGCGTTCACCGCGAGCGCGTTCGAGGAGGCCACGGGCGCGATGGCGGCGATCCCGTCGATCTCGCTCCGGATGGCCGTCGCGTCGCCGATCTCCAACGGGTCGGCGGCGGCGCGCGCCTCCCCGGGGCGGCGCTCGGCGCCGGACTGGAGGGTCAGGAGGTTCGTTCCGAGCGCGCCTATCTGGCTCTGCACCTGGGCCGTCGCGCCCTGGCCGATCGTCACCAGCGCCACGACCGCGCCGACGCCTATCACGATGCCGAGGATCGTGAGCGACGAGCGCATCTTGTTGCGGAGGATCGCCCGGAGCGACATGACGAAGATGTTGCTAAACACGGTCGCGCCCCACGGGGCCGTCCCCGGACAGGGAGTCCCGCGTGATGTGGCCGTCGACGAACACGACGATCCGGCTCGCGTACTCCGCCATGTCCTCCTCGTGCGTGACCATGACGATCGTGATCCCGCGCTCCTTGTTGAGGCGGACGAGCATCTCCATCACCTCGACGCTCGTCGCGGAGTCGAGGTTGCCCGTGGGCTCGTCCGCGACCACGAGGCGCGGCCTGGTCACGAGCGCCCGCGCGATCGCCACGCGCTGCTGCTGACCGCCCGAGAGCTCGTTCGGCGCGTGCTTGGCGCGGTGCGAGAGGCCGACCTGGTCGAGCGCCTCGAGGGCGCGGCACCTCCGCTCCCTGGCCGGGACGCGCTGGTAGATCAGCGGCAGCTCGACGTTCTCGATCGCCGACGTGCGCGAGAGCAGGTTGAACCCCTGGAAGATGAAGCCGATGCTGTGGCGGCGCAGGAGCGCGAGCTGATCGGCGTCGAGCGTGCCGACGTCGACCCCCGCGAACAGGTACCTCCCCGACGTCGGCCGATCCAGGCAGCCGACGATGTTCATGCACGTCGACTTGCCGGAGCCGCTCGCGCCCATCACCGCGAGGTAGTCGCCCTCCCGCACGTCGAGGTCGATCCCGTCGAGCGCCCGCACCGCCGAGTCGCCCTTGCCGAACACGCGGCGCACGTCGCGCAGCTCGATGAGCGGATCGCCTCGCTGCCCGTCCGCCGCGGGGGGCGACGTCACCTCGCGCCTCCCTCTGCCTCGACGACATCGGTGACGACGAGCGCGCCTTCCGCGAGCGCGTCGCTCTCCACCGCCGTGTTCGCCCCGTCCGTCGCGAGCTTCTCGACCGCGACCGGCTTGAGCGCCCCGCCCTCGAGCACCCACACGACGGCCTGCCGCGAGTCGAGCTTGCCGAGCTTCTCGAGCGACGCCCGGTTCGTCGGCTTGTCGCCGCCCTTGCCGCCCCGCCCTCCGCCGAGGAACGGGAGCCCGGTCGGGGGGCCGCCCCTGGCGGGCGCGGCGTCGGACGGCTTGAACCGGAGCGCCTTGTTCGGCACGAGCAGCGCGTCGGGCAGGAGCAGCGTGACGATCTCGACCGAGGCGGTCATGCCCGGCTTGAGCAGGAGCTCGCTGTTGTCGACGGACAGGAGCACCTCGTACGACACGACGTTGCTCGAGACCGTGGCGACGTTGCGCACGGACTCGACCTCGGACACGAACGTCCGCTCCGGGTACGCGTCCACGGTGAACGTCGCGGCCTGCCCCTCCTTGACGACGCCGATGTCGGCCTCGTCGACGCTCGAAGAAAGGCGCATGTGGCCGAGATCCTCGCAGATCGTGAACAGCACCGGCGTCTGCATGCCGGCGTTGATCGTCTGCCCGACCTCGACCTCGCGGGAGAGCACGTTGCCGCTGATGGGCGCGACGATCTGGGTCTTGCCGAGCTTGGTCTTCGAGGAGGCGTAGGAGGCCTCGGAGAGCGCGAGCGACGCCCGCGCGGACTCACGCGAGGCCTTCGCCAGTTCGTGGCTGGAGACGGCGGTCTCGAGCTCCTTCTTCGACACGAGCCCCTTTTCCGCGAGCGACTCCGACCGCTCGGCCTCGAGGCGGGCGGCGACGAGCGTCGCGTTCGCCTTGGCCACGCCGGCCCGGGCCGCGAGCACCTGCGCCTTCGCCTCGGCGACCGAGGCCTCCGCCTGCTCCGGATCGATCTCCGCGAGCAGCTGGCCCGCGGTCACGCCGTCGTTGAAGTCCGCGTGGAGCGCCGCGATCTTCCCGGAGACCTCGGCGCCGACCTCGACGGTGTTCAGCGCCTCGACGGTGCCCGTGGCGGTGATCGAGGCCTTGAGATCGCCGCGCGCGATCTTGGCCGTCTTGTACCGCGGGGTGTCCTCCCCGGCGCCGGCGCCGAAGAGGCGCAGACCGACGTACGCCGCCACGCCCGCGAGCGCGAGGACGATGACGCCCACGAGCACGCGCCTCCAGCGGGAGCGCCGCTTGTCGGCCGTGAGGATCTCCCGGAGCCCCTCGTTCTCGGAGCGCTGCTCGGCCACGCGGTCCTCTCCTTCTCCCCGGAGACGGTGGTTCTAGGAACCCGATCCGTATGACGTCGCAAGACGAATTAGACGCCGCTCCTTGTCTAGACCCGTTTGCGCATGTACATCAACCTTATATGCGTAGACACTTCGACCGGCGCCGCCTCCTCCTGTTCCTCCTCGCTCCTTGGGCCGTCGTGGCGGCGTGCGGCGCCCCCGCGACCGCGCGGGAGCCGGACTCCGGCGAGGACACGAGCACCGACGACACCGACGACACCGGCGCGGACACAGCCTCCGGGCCGGGCACCCTCGCGACGGGCGTCCGGATCGACCGGATCCAGCTCTGCCAGACCGTGTGCACGGACCTGATGGCGGATCTCGGCGAGGTCGAGCCGGCGATCCCGATCGTCCCGGGCAAGCCGGCGCTCATCCGGATCTACCACCACCTCCTCGTCGGCTGGGACTACCGCTCGACCTGGGCCCAGTTCGAGTACGACGCGCCGGGCGTGGGCTGGGACGCCGTCTCCTACCAGCTCGTGATCGAGGACAACCCGAGCGAGCAGGAGCTCGACTCGACGATCAATTTCGTCGTGCCGGGCGAGCACGTCGCCGAGGGGCCCGAGTGCGCCTTCCGGCTCCGCGAGAACGGGGGCTACGCGGATCCGAACGGCGGCGAGCCGCAGGCGGTGTGGCCCGCGGAGGGGAGCGCCGAGATCCCGATCGTCGCGCCCGAGGCGCCGGTGGAGGTCGTCGTCGTGCCGATCCGGTACAACGCCGACGGCTCGGGCCGCACGCCGGACACCTCGCCGGGCGCGCTGGCCGCGTTCGCCGCGCGCTTCGAGTCGATGTACCCGACGGGCGCCGTCAGCGTGACCGCCCGGGAGCCGTTCGACTGGGACGGGGCGGTGCTCCCGGGGGGCGACGGGTGGGGCGAGCTGCTCGTCGCGATCACCGAACTCCGGGACTCCGACAGCGCGGCGTTCGAGGAGTACTACTACGGGCTGTTCGAGCCCGCGGACGCGTTCGGCTCGTACTGCAGCGGGGGGTGCGTCCTCGGCCTGAGCTACCTCGCGCCGGACGCGGGGTCGGCGTGGCTGCGCTCCAGCATCGGCATCGGCTTCGGAGGGGACGTCGCGGCGGACACGATGGTGCACGAGGTCGGCCACGCGCACGGCCTCGGGCACGCGCCGTGCGGCACGTCGGACGCCGATCCCGCGTTCCCGCACGCCGACGGCACGACTGGCGTCTTCGGTTACGACGACGAGTCCGGGCAGCTCATGTCGAGCGCGGCGTACGACTTCATGAGCTACTGCGATCCGGACTGGGTGAGCGACTTCCACTACCTCGCCCTGTACGATCGGATCGTCGACGTGAACGAGGCGGCGAAGGGCGCAGAGCCGGGCGACGAGCCGTGGCGCATCGTCCTCGACCGCGGCGACGGCACGGTCGCGCTCGGCCCGGCGATCCTCCTCCCGGCCGCCCCCTCGGGCCCGGCGCGGCGGATCGTCCTCCGCGACGCGTCGAGGGCGGAGCTGCGCTCGGTCGAGGGCCGGTTCCAGCCGTTCGCGGGCGCGGCCGGCGGGATCGTGCTGTTCCCCGCGCCGCCCCCCGGCGCCGCCTTCGTCGAGCTCGAGGGATACGCGCCTCTGCGGCTCTAGGGACCGGGGCGCACCTTCCCCGCGTCGGGCGTGAACAGCTTGCGGCCGCCCTTCTCGAACCCGGCGATCAGCTTCTGCCCGGCGGCGCCGACGATGTAGTCGGCGAAGGCCCGCGCGCCCTCGGCGTTGACGCCCTCGGCCCGGACCTCGATGACGTGGTACGGGTTCGCGAGCAGCGGATCGCCCTCCACCGCGACCGCGAGGTCGACGTTCTGCATCGAGTAGAAGGTGCCCGAGTCGGTGAGCGTGTACCCCCGCTTCTCGTTCGCGATGGTGAGCGTCGCGCCCATGCCCTGCCCCGCCTCGACGTACCAGCCGCCCTCGGGCGTGACCCCCGCCGCCTTCCAGAGCGCCATCTCCTTCTTGTGCGTGCCGGAGTCGTCGCCCCGCGAGACGAACACGGTCTTGCCCTCGGCGATCTTCTTCAGCGCCTCGGCCGCGGACGCGGCCTTCGCGCCCAGGGGGCCGTCGGGCGGCCCGACGAGGAGGAACTCGTTGTGCATGACCGCGAGGCGGCGCGCGCCGAACCCCTCGGCCATCAGCTTCTCCTCGGCCGCCGGCGCGTGGACGAGCAGCACGTCGGCCGCGCCCCTGCGCCCCATCGCGAGCGCCTCGCCCGTGCCGACCGCGACCGTCTTCACCTCGAAGCCGCTCTCCTTCTCGAACGCCGGGACGAGCGCGTCGAGCAGCCCCGTGTCGACGGTGCTCGTCGTGGTCGCGAGGATGACGGGGCGCTTCTCGGCGGGCGGCGCCTTCTCCTCCCCCTTGCAGGCCCCGTACGTCGCGGCGAGCACGAGGAGCGCGGCGGCGGCGGAGCGGACGGCGGCGGTTGCACGGATCTTCTTCGACATGTTCTCACCTCGTGTCCCGGATTTGACACGGCGTTCGGGTTTCTGGTAGTGACGCTGTGTCTCTCCGAGCATATCGTCTCGGAGGGAAGTATCATGCACGGACGGCGCCCCGCAACCGCGGTTTTCGCCGTCCGACAATCGAGGAGGGAAAGATGCGTATGACGTCCTGGATGGTTGCGGTTCTGTTCACGGCGCTCGGCGCCTTCGGCTGCGGCGACGACGACGGCGGCGGCAGCGCCGACACCGACACCGACACAGACACCGACACCGACACCGACACAGACACCGACACAGACACCGACACAGATTCCGACACCGACACCGACACCGATTCCGATTCCGACACCGATTCCGACGCGGACGGCGGCACCGCGGCTTCGCTCGACGTCGTCGTCGGCGACGCCGGCCCGGTCGAGGTCGACCTCGGCGACCTCACGACCACCTCGATCACCACGGAAGAAGACGGCGACTTCGACGTCGTCCTCCTGTCGGACATCCTGGCCGAGGCCGGGATCGCCTCCGGCGACCTCGCCGACTACACCCTGGACTTCGAGGCGGGCGACGGCTGGAGCCCCGAGGAGAGCGGGAACTGCACGGACATCGTGCCGATGGGAGCGGAGGACGCGGATCAGGGCGGCGTGGAGCCCGTGAGCCGCAACCTGCACTGGGACGGCACGCTCGCTCTCCCGGGCTGCATGAACGTCGACGACCTCGCGGTCATCTACGCGCACGCCCTGTAGAGCACGCGCCCGAACGCCAGCCGAAACCTAGAGCTTCACGACCTCGATGCGGGCGACCGACCTGAGCCACCTGTCCGCGGCGTGATCCCCGGGCAGCACGAGGTGGAACCTGCCGCCGTCGTCGATGGCGGTCCCGCTCTCCTGATCCGCGAGGAGGATAGGCGACGCGGCCGGCGCGTCGAAGATCTCCGCGGAGGAGAGCAGCACGCGGTAGCCGTCCGGCGCGGTGAGGAGGAGCGCGGTCGCCGGATCCGGCTCGACGCCCGCCTTCGCGAGCAGCTCCGACAGGGCGACCCCGGCGTAGCGCCGCGTCCCGTGGTAGCCGATCCCGTCGCCCGCCAGGATCGCCCGCACCTCGACGCGCGCGTACCCGTCGAGGCTCGTGAGCACGATCTCCTCCTTGCCGGGCACGGTGATCGCCGTCGACTCCGCCCAGAGCTTCTGGTGCCCCTCGCGCTTCACGGGGCGATCCGTCGCCGGGACGGGCTTCGGATCGACCACCTCGATCTTCGAGATCCCCTCGATGAACCTGTCGCCCCAGAAGTCGCGGGGGGCGACGAGCTTGGGGAAGACCGGCGTCCGCATGAGGACGTCGAGGCGCTCCCGGTACTCGTCGGGCCCGTGGCACCGCTCGCAGGGCTTGTGCGGCATCACCGGCTTCGACTCGAACGCGACGAGCGTCTCGGACGCGTTGCGGTAGTACACCTCGCCCCAGGAGACGACCGCGCGCTTCCCGGACGCGCCGATCAGGACGAACGCGAGATCCAGCGGTTTGTCGAACCCCGACGGGCCCTTGTCGATGACCGCCCGGTCGAGGAGCGTGCGCAAGGGGACGCCGCGCACGGTGTACGAGCCGTGGAACTCGCCGTCCCTGTGCACCTCGTTCGCGCGCGCCGAGATCGGCTCGAGGCGCCGCAGCTCGTCCGTCGTGAACGCCATCGGCGTCCGGACGAGCCCCTCGACCTTCAGCGCGACCGCATCCTCGGCCGTCGGTGTGGCGTGCGCCTCTTCTCCCGCGCCGGCCGCGGGCACGCCCGGGGGACAGCCGCCGCTCGCGCCGCAAGCGGTGACGGAAACGCAGAGGAGGATCAGGCTCGGGATGTTCTTCATGTGCACCTCGATTCTCGGCACAAGCGCCGCTGCACGAGTTATGCCCAATAAGACATAGCGGTCAAGACGGCGCGCGCTCGAATCAGAGGAGGCCGGAGATCGGCGGTCTTGGCGGGTCGTCCCCGCCGGCGTTCGGCGGAGGGAGGGGCGGAAGCTCTCCCTGGCGGCGCAGGCGCCCGGCCGAGGCGATGAACGCGACGAGCACCGAGAGCCCGACCGCGAGGCCGATGCCCGTCCCCAGGGTGTGGTCCAGCCCCAGGCAGCCGTTCTTGCGGCTCTCCACCAGGATGTACGTCACCGTCATGACCGTCATGAAGGACGCCGGCAAGGCCGCGATCCACCACAGGCGGCCCCGCCGCGCGAGGTACACGGCGCAGGCCCACAGGGTGACCGCCGCGAGCGTCTGGTTGGCCCACCCGAAGTAGCGCCAGATCAGGCCGAAGGGGACGAAGCTCAGCACGAGCGAGATCGCGAACATCGGCAGGGCGATCTTGTAGCGGTTCGCGATCCTGCGCTGCGGCAGCTTCAGGTAGTCCGCCGCGATCAGGCGGCCGGCGCGGAACGCGGTGTCCCCGGAGGTGATCGGCAGCACGATCACGCCGAGCACGGCCAGCACGCCGCCCACCACGCCCATCGTGCCGACGCACACCTCGTTGACCACCAGCGCGGGGTTGCGCCCGGGACCGAGCGCCTCGACGAGGCCGTCCACGCCGCCGTAGTACCCCGACGCGGCGGCCGACCAGACGAGCGCGATCAGCGCCTCGGTGATCATCGCGCCGTAGAAGACCAGGTGCATGCGCCGCTCGCTCTTCAGGCAGCGGGCCATGAGCGGGCTCTGCGTGGCGTGGAACCCGGAGATGGCGCCGCAGCTCACGGTGATGAAGATGATCGGCCAGGTGGCGACGCCGTCCGGGTGGAGGTTCGCGAGCGTGAGCTCGGGCAGCTGGATCCTCCCGAAAACGATCCCGCCCAGCAGGCCGACCACCATCACGAGGAGGCAGGCCCCGAGGAACGGGTAGACCCGCCCGATCAGCTTGTCGATCGGCAGCATCGTGGCGAAGACGTAGTACGTGAAGATGAAACCCATCACGATCCACATCCACAAGGAGCTCCCCTGGTACTGCGCCCCGAGCGCCTCGACCGCGCCCGGCCCGAGCCAGCCGCCGACGGTCTCGGCCGGGAGGATCTGCACGATCAGCCCGGCCGGGCCCTTCACGAACACCGTGCCCACGAGCACCATCAGGACGAGGATGAACAGCGTGGTCGCGTGGCGGGCCAAGGGCCCGAGGTGGCGGCCGATGATCTCCGGCAGGCCCGCGCCGTTGTTGCGCACCGAGACCGCGCCCGCGAGCATGTCGTGGACCGCGCCGCCCAGGATCGAGCCGAGAACGACCCACAGGAAGACCTGCGGCCCCCACATCGCCCCGAGGATCGGGCCGAACACCGGCCCCAGCCCCGCGATGTTGAGCAGCTGGATGAGGAACACGCGCCAGGTCGGCATCGCCACGTAGTCGACGCCGTCGGCGCAGGCGATGGCCGGGGTGGGGCGGCCGGGGTCCGGGGCGACGGATCTGGCGACGAGGCCGCCGTAGAAGAAGTACCCCGCGACGAGCAAGATCAATCCGGCGACGAAAAGGGTCATGGGCGCTCCTCGACTCGCGCGATGCGACGACAGGCTAGCACTCTCCGAAGCCGGCTGCCAAGTCGCCCGGAGTCGCCCGGAGAGGCCGCGCCGTCTGTTTGTGACCGGCTGCGGAAGCTGTTATGCTCGAACGCAGGCGGTGGGCGAACGCCACGCCGTGGTCCGAGGCGGACCGAGGAGAGGTAGAGTTTGGACGCGAAGGAATTGGCCCTCAAGATCGCCAGCGCAGCCCTCGACAAGCAAGCCATCACCATCGAGATCATCGACGTCGGGACCAAGGTCGACTACGCGAGCTACGTCGTGATCTGCTCCGGCCGCTCGGAGCGGCAGGTCGACGCGATCGCGACGGCGGTGGAGATCGCGCTCAAGCAGCTGAAGGTCTACCCGCTCGGGGTCGAGGGCCGCGAGGCGAACCAGTGGGTGCTCATGGACTACGGCGACGTCGTGTTCCACGTCTTCGAGGATCACACGCGCGGGTTCTACGACCTCGAGGGGCTGTGGATCGACGCGGCCCGCGTGCCGCTGCGGGCCGCCTCGGGCGCCTGAGCCCCGACCCCAAGTGCGGCTCAAGCTCGTCAGCGTCGGCAGGGAGCGCTCCGATCCGGCGGCGCCGCTCGTCGCCGAGTACGCGGCGCGGATCCGGAAGCTCGTCCCGTTCGAGGAGACCGTCCTCAAGATCGACTCCGACGCGCGCGTCGCCGAGCGGATGCGGCGCGAGGCTTCGAGGAGCGATCTCCTCGTGGCGCTCGACGAGCGCGGCGAGCAGCTCTCGTCGCGCGAGCTCGCGGCTCTCGTCGGCGGCTGGATGAACCGCGGGCTCTCCGAGGTGACGCTCGTCATCGGCGGCCCGGACGGCCTGCCGCCCGAGATCAAGGAGGCCGCGGGGCTGCGGCTCGGCCTCTCGAAGATGACGCTCCCGCACAGGCTCGCGCGCCTCGTGCTCGTCGAGCAGCTGTACAGGGCGCTGGCGATCCTGCGCAACGTGCCGTATCAGAAGTGACGCCTTGTCGATGCGGCGAGTGTCAAAAATTGGCAATGATTGACAGACCCTGTTCGCCTCGCCATATTTGAGAAGGGAAACAACTCGAAGAGGGAGAGAACCATGACGCTCAACGTCTCGCTCACGCCGCAACAGGAGGCGCGAATCCGCGACAGGATCAGCTCCGGAGAGTACGTATCCGCGAGCGAGGTGGTCCGCGCCGCGCTGCGGCTGCTCGATCAACAGGAAGAGTTGCGGAAGATGAAGCTCGAAGAGCTGCGAAAAGAGGTGATGCTCGGCGTCGCGCAGGCCGAGGCGGGAGAGGTCGAGACGCTCGACGCCGCGGCGATCGGCACGGTGAAGCGCCGGGGCCGCGAGCGGCTCGCTTCCTCGCAGAGAAAATCGAAATGACGAGCCTGGTTCTCACGCGACAAGCCAGGGCGGACCTGGACGAGATCTGGCTCTATGTAGCGCAAGACAGCCTCGAAGCCGCCGATCGCCTCGTCGACACGATCTTCGAGAAGTGCGGGCTCATCGCCGACTCTCCGCAGATCGGGAGGGAGCGGCCCGAGATAGCGGCCAGGGTTCGCAGCTTCCCGGTGAGGAGCTACCTGATCTTCTACCACGAGAAGGACGGGAGCGTGTTCGTGGACCGCGTGTTGAGCGGCTACCGTGATCTGCTCGCGGCGTTCGACGAATAGGTCTGAGAAAGTGTGCGGGCAGCTGTACAGGGCGCTGGCGATCCTGCGCAACGTGCCGTATCAGAAGTGACGCTTTTTCGATCTCGCCGTCGAGAACAAGCGTTCCACACTCGCCACGTCCGTTTGTGGTACCATCGGCACTCGAGAAGTGGCCCGCCGCGAAAGGAGCCGTCGCATGTCGCACGACGTCGCGTCGACGAATCGGGGTCGAACCGTCCGCTTCGTGTCCGCCATCGCGATCGTCGGAGCGCTCCTCTTGCCGGTCCTCGCCTCTGCGACACCGCCCACGCCGCTGAACGTCATGTTCGTGGCGAACGGCTGGTGCTCCCAAGAGGACGATATCGAAAACCACTTTCTCGATCTCGGCTACAACATCACACTGATCAAGGACTACAAGGTTAAGAGTTCGACGAGCTTCGCCGCGTACGACCTGATCGTGCTCACCGAGTCCGCGCCGCTCATGTCGGCCGCGGGTCTCAACGCGATCAAGGCGTCGGGGAAGCCGGTGCTGGTCGTGGAGTCGTGGACGTTTCTGTACGCATACCGGCTCGGGCTGACAACGTCGCCGATCGCCCGTCTCTCGGACGGGGACACGGTCACATCGTTGGTGGACGGGTTCACGGCGTTCACGAGCCGGGTCGGTGCCGAGGCGCTCGTGCACCAGACGCCCGCCCCGGTCTTCGGCGTCAACCCAACGCATGTGAAGTCCAACGTCACGCCGCTGTACCAGACCACCGGCTGCATGTCCGGGGTGGCGCTGTTCGCGGACTACACGAAGAAGATCGGGGTGACCGGCATCTCTGACACGGGGAGCTACACGATCGACGCGTGGAAGATGTTCGACATCCTGGTGCAGCAGATCGTGCCGACGCCGCCGGAGCGCGAGAAGATGGAAGAAGTGGCTCAGGCGTACGTGGACTCGGGGTTGTACTCATTCCTCGCGCAGGTCGAGTCGGACCTCCGGCAGCAGCCGGGCTCTTGGACGTTCGAGCAGGCCGAGGAAGAGGCTTGGCTGCTAACCACCGAGTGGCGGCTCGATGAATTGTGGGACAACACGCGGTCGAAGCTCAGCTGGACCTTCTACAACGCCGATGTGCCGCCGGAAGACTCCGTGGGGCCGTTTACGAGTTCGTACAACCATCCCCTTCGACCGAGTGCAACCTGTAAGAATTGTTTTCCGAATGACCCGTTGTATGACAATGCTGAAGCGGAGCACTGGTTTCTAGGGGAGTACTGGGATCCTGCGACAGAACTTCCTGTCCACAACGCCTACAACTGGTCTCAATATCATAGTGGCACAGATCTTGGTCTTGGAATGAGTGTGGCGATTAACGGGAAACAATACTACTACATGGGGGACACATTGAACTCCGCGTCGGGTCCAATGTGGTCCCGGAACGACTGCAAAATTGATTCACCCGCCCGTTGCGACGACATGATTGTCGTTTCCACTGACAACGACCCGACCGATGGCATCGATGTGTCACCCATTCTAGAGAGCCAGGAGGGCCTGGCCGGAGACTGGCGCTGGCGACCTATCGTGATCCCCGGCGTGCACACTGAGTTCTCACCGCAACTCCAGGATCTAGACGAGCCTTATTGGACCGATTGGCACGTTGAGCCGAAGTTCACCGCACCTACCGGTGTGGTGACGACTTGGATACCAATGAAAGTCGTTCTCAACGTTCCGTACAATCCAATAACAGTTACTCTGTATTTCCGAGGCGTCGTTCTTTGGTACGGAACCGCGATCAACCCGAGCGCTCACCCAAACGAGATTGTAGCGTTTGACGACGAGAATCCGACGCGTCGCCCGGCATCTTGGGTGGGGTGTTCGTACGACGGCTTCACCTTTCATGCATGCTACACCGACTTGGCAGGAGATGCCGTTCCGTTCTCCGTAGATGTTGCGCCTCCTCCAGCCGTGCCCCCTCCGTGGGAACCTACTGGCCAATACTCCTATCTCCCGGGAGAGCCGGCACGGTTCATCCAGGTCGCGGCGGTCGAGTTGACGGAAGAGGATTTCGATTCGACGTGTTCGGTAAATTCTTCGAGCGTGCTGTGCGGACTGTACGACGCGGGGCAAACGACGTCCCGCGGCGGTCTATTACTTTACGGCTCTGGACGACCGTATCGTAAGAGTGGTCTGTTCCTTGCGTTCATCAAGTGGAACGAGATTGGGCAGGTCGATCCGTACACAGGCAAGCCCATCGTAAGCTACTATTGGGCCGACCCGGAAGGGACAGATAGCGGGTGGTCTCCTGATGAGCAAGACGCAACGTCATTGATGGGCGATCCGCCGTGCGACAACTGGTTGCAGCCGAACTACGACTACACGGCACCGGACGCGAATCCGAATGGTGGATGCTGGCCGGCATTGCAGGATTGGAATACTCAGGCCGTGTTCGGCGAGATCTCGGCTCGCCTAGTCCGCTCCTCGGTCGAGAGCGTAGAATCCAAGATAGTGCTTCTCGGAAACGGATGGTGGGATCCCGACACTGACCCAAGCTACGTGGACAATCGCCTCCATTGGTACTTCGCCTGGAAGGCGCCGCTCTCCAACCCGGGAGATGGCGATTTTGCGGGCCTGACGCCTACCACGACGAAGACGGCTGGGTACGGCGCGTACATCATAGACGCGTTCAGCGATAGTCAGTACACGGGGAGTGACCCTGTATTGTGGCATACTATTTCAGTCTCGGACGGGACGTTGGACACTCCTTACGGTGTCTACACAGGCAGCGAGACGATCCCATGGCCGTGAGAAAGCAGACGTCCCTTTTCCTATACGTGTTGGGACTCGCCCTCATCTCCTGCAGCGACGGTGAAACGGCGCCAGACGGCGGCGCCGACGGTGGGACGGATAGCGCAACGGATACGGACACCGACACCGACACGGATGGGGATTCGGACGCAGACGCGGGAGAGGACGGCGGGACGAGCCACGAGGCTGTCGACGTCTCTGCCGGAAACGTCCACACCTGCGCCGTGATCGAAGGCGGCGACGTCAAGTGTTGGGGTTTCAAACAGTACGGTGCGTTGGGCTACGGTTACGACCTCGATGCCCTTCCCGGCGCGGACACCTCGTTGCCATCGACGTTGCCGTTCGTTGACGTGGGTGCCCCGGTGGAGCGCATCGTGGCGTCGGGCAAATTCACGTGCGCTCTGCTCGAAAGCCATGACATGCTCTGTTGGGGTACGAACGACTTCGGGCAGCTCGGACAGGCGGCGGTGGACACGATCGGAGTCATCGACGTACCCGCGGACTACGATCCCATCGCGCTGGACGGCCCCGTCGCGCAGGTGTCGGCCGGCGCCGCGCACGCGTGTGCTCTGTTGGAGAGTGGCGTTCTCAAGTGCTGGGGGAACAATAGCGACGGACAGCTGGGGGACGGGAACGGGGGCACCGGCCATCAGTCGTACACGCCGGTAGTGGCGCAGGTCGGGGGATCGGTCGTCCAGGTGTCCGCGGGTTCCTATCACACCTGCGCCGTGCTGGAGGGCGGCAACATCCTTTGCTGGGGAAACAGCGGTGCCGGCGAGCTCGGCTACGGCAACATCGAGAACGTCGGCGATGACGAGTTGCCATCCGACGTCGGCCCAGTGGACCTCGGCGGCTCGGCGGTGCAGGTCTCGTGCGGAACTTACCACACCTGCGCCCTGCTCGAATCCGGCGACGTCGTGTGTTGGGGCCTCGGGGAGTACGGGATGCTCGGCAATGGGAACACGGAAACGATCGGCGACAATGAAGTGCCCGCCGATGTCGGCCCCGTGGACGTCGGTGCGCCAGTACAGCAGATCACGCTCGGGGCGCACCATACCTGTGCTCTTCTTGTAGGCGGCGATGTGAAGTGCTGGGGACAGGGGGTTGGTGGTCAGCTCGGGTATGGCAATCCCGAGAACGTCGGCGACGACGAGGTGCCCGCCGACGTCGGTTTCGTCGACATCGGCGCGCAGGTCGTGGCGATCGACTCGGGACAGGGCGACACGTGCGTGCTGACGACAACCGGCACCATCCGGTGTTGGGGGGTAGACGACACGGGCGAGCTCGGCTACGGGGACCTCGGTTCTGGCGTCGTGTATATAGGCGACGACGAGACCCCGGCGAGCATGGGCGACGTACCGCTGTTTTAGTCGGTTCTGATCATCTGCATGGAATCATCAGTTACAGGCCCGAGAGGAGAGGGAATGAGCGGATCGAATCGAAAACCGGTGATGCTCGTGGTGATGGACGGCTGGGGGCTGGCGAAGCCGTCGGCGCACAACGCGATAACCCTCGCGCGGACGCCGGTGTTCGACGCGCTCTGGAAGGAGCGGCCGCATTCGCAGCTCGCCGCCCACGGCCGCGCCGTCGGCCTCCCGGACGGGCAGATGGGCAACTCCGAGGTCGGGCACTTGAACCTCGGCGCGGGCCGGATCGTGCCGCAGGACATCGTGCGGATCGACGACGCGGTCGCCGACGGCTCGTTCGCCGCGAACCCGGCGTTCAACGAGGCGATCGCGAAGATCCGGGCCGCGGGCGGCAAGGCGCACCTCATGGGGCTCTGCTCGCCGGGCGGCGTCCACAGCTCGCTCGAGCACCTGTACGCGCTCGTCGACCTGCTCGCGGGCGCCGGCCTCGAGGTGCGGCTCCACGCGATCACCGACGGCCGCGACACGCCGCCCTCCTCGGCGCGCGGCTACCTGAAGGAGATCGAGGCGCGGATCCGGGGCAAGGCGGAGGTCGCGGTCGTCGTCGGCCGCTTCTGGACCATGGACCGCGACAAGCGGTGGGAGCGCGTCGAGCGCGGCTACCTCGCGCACGTCCAGGGGCGGGGCGCGCTCCACGCGAGCGCGGACGAGGCGATCGCGGCGGCGTACGCGGCGGGCCAGACCGACGAGTTCGTCGAGCCGCGCGTGATCTGCGGCGCCGACGGCGCGCCCAAGGGCCGCATCGGGGACGGCGACGGCGTCTTCTTCTTCAACTTCCGCGCCGACCGGGCGCGCGAGATCACGCGGGCGCTCAACTTCGAGGGGTTCGACGGCTTCGCGCGCGAGGTCGTGCCGCGGCTCTCCGCGTACGTCTGCATGACCGAGTACGACGAGAGCTTCGGGCTGCCGATCGCGTTCGGGCAGCTCTCGATGCGGAACATCCTCGGCGAGCTGCTCGCCGCGCGCGGGCTCGGGCAGTTCCGGTGCGCCGAGACGGAGAAGTACGCGCACGTCACGTTCTTCTTCAACGGCGGGTCCGAGGCGCCGTTCCCGGGCGAGGAGCGGGCGCTCGTGCCGTCGCCGAAGGAGGTGGCGACGTACGACCTGAAGCCGCAGATGAGCGCGGCGCAGGTGACCGAGAAAGTGCTCGCGCGGCTCGCCGCGGCGGACGACGCCTTCGTCCTCGTCAACTACGCGAACCCGGACATGGTGGGCCACACGGGCGTCCTCGCGGCCGCGATCGTCGCCGCCGAGACCGTGGACCGGGAGGTCGGCAGGCTGTGCGAGGCGGTGCGCGCCAAGGGCGGCGCCTTGATCATCACGGCGGATCACGGCAACTGCGAGCAGATGCTCGACGAGGCGACAGGCGAGCCGCACACCGCGCACACCCTGAACCCGGTGCCGGTGGTCCTCGTGGACGACGCGCGGCCGGGCGTCGCCCTCCGGGACGGCGGCTCGCTGCGGGACGTCGCGCCCACGGTGCTCGAGCTGCTCGGCGTCGAGCGGCCGGCCGAGATGACCGGCCTCTCGCTCGTCTCGAGGTAGGCGGGATGACGTACAACTTCGATCCCGAGCGCTGGTTCGCGATGGAGGAGGCGGCGATCGAAACGCGCCGCCGCTCAGGCGAGCTCGACGAGGCGGCGTACGCCGCGGCGATGGACGACCTCGTCCGCCGCTACGAGGAGCTGATCGCCCGCCTCGACATCCGGTACGACTACAGCGAGCCGGGCGCGTGAAGCTCGAGATGCTTTCTCAGAAGGGGAAGATCGGGACGGCGCTCGCGGCGCCGGTCGTCGTGGCCCTCGCGGCGATCGCGGTGGTCGCGCCGTCGCTCGACGGCGGCTTCCTGAACTGGGACGACGACCGCTTCGTCGTGGAAAACGATCACGTCGAAAGGCTTTCCGCCGAGAACGTCGCGTGGGCGTTCTCGGGCGTCCGGTTCGAGCTGTACCAGCCGCTCTACCTCGTCTCGTTCATGGTCGACGGCTCGCTCTGGGGCGGCCGGCCGCTCGGCTACAGGCTGCACAACCTCGCCCTGTTCGCGGCGTGCGCGCTCCTCCTCTACGCGCTGCTCAGGCGGTTCGGCTTCGCGCGCCTCCCCGCCGCGATGGGCGCGCTCCTCTTCACCGTGGCGCCGTACAGGATCGAGTCGGTCGCGTGGATCTCGTCGCGCAAGGATCTCCTCATGCTGCTCTTCGCGCTCGTCGCGTGGCACCTGCACTCCGTCGAGGGCGCCTCCCGGCGCAAGGCGATCGCGTGGCGGGCGCTCGCGGCGCTCGCCTTCTGCGCCGCGCTCCTCGCGAAGTCCGGCGCGGTCGTCGTGCCCTTCATGATGCTCGTGGCGGACCTCCTCGTCCTGCGGCGGGGCGTGCGGCGCTCGCTCCTCGGCGCCCTGCCCTACGCGATCCCGGCCGCGCTCGCGGCGATCGCCGCGCCCGTCCTCTTTGCCGAGGCGGATCTGCTCGCGCGCCCTGTGGACCCGAGCCCGCTCGGCCGCGCGGCGCTCGTGGGGTGGAGCCTCGCGCACTACCTCCGGACCGCGGCCTGGCCGTTCGCGCTCTCGCCCTTGTACGCCGAGCCCGCGGCGGAGGCGCTCCGCGGCCCGGCGGTCGCCGGCGCGGCGTCTCTCGTCGTCGCGATCGCCCTCGTCCTCGCCGCGCGGTCCCGCGGCCTCGCGTGGCGACCCTCGGCGGCGGCGCTCGCGATCTTCCTCGTCGGCCTCGCGCCCTACCTGAACCTCGTCCCGATCTACTACGTCGTGTCCGATCGCTACCTGCTCCTGCCCTCCCTCGGCTGCGCGCTGGGCGCCGCGGCGCTCGCGCGGTGGGCGGTCGCGCTCCGGGGCCGAGGGGCGCGGATCGCCGTCGCGGCGCTCGCCGTCGCCGTGCTCGTCGCGTTCGGCGCCGCGGCCGCGCGCGAGGCGCGCGCCTGGCGCGGCTCCGTCGACCTCTGGACCCACGCCGTCGCGCGCCAGCCGGACGCCTTCTTCGCGCGGCTCAAGGCCGGGGAGACGCTCCGCGAGGCCGGGGAGCCGGAGGAGTCGTCGGCCCAGTACCGCGAGGCGCGGCGCATCCGGCCGGGCTCGCCCACGGCGCTCGCGGGCGTGTTCTGGGGAGAGCTGCTCGCGGACGCGCGGAGCGCAAGGCTCGCGGCGGGTGAGGACGAGCGGATCGTGTCCGCCTTCCTCGCCGCGGTGAACGACGGCCGCAGGCTCGAGCGGCTCTCTCACGCGCTCGAGCAGCGTGGCCTGCGGCGGGCGGCCGCGGTCGTCGAGGCGCGATACGAGGAGTGGCGGCGCGGCGGCTCGGAAGGGAGCGGGCCTCACGCGTAGCGGCGGAGCGCCGCCTCACGGACGGCGCGGATCCCGAGCAGCGACGGCGCGAGCGCGAAGAGCGCGGCCCCGAGGAACCTCGTCGCGAGGAGCGCGTGCGTGCGGCGGTGGCGCACGGCGAGCGCCATGAGGATCGGGGAGCGGTAGCCCGGCTCCAGGATCTCGCGCGCCACCTCGGCGCCGGACGCGAGCGCCTGGGCGATCCCCTCGCCCGTGACCGGCGAGGCGAGCCCGGCGGCGTCCCCCGCGAGCCGCACGCGGCCGAACCTGTGGCCCGCGTACCCGCAAAGGATCGTGCCGGAGGCGAGGTCGGCGCCGACGGCGTCGACGCCGAGGGAGCGGAGCCACCCGCGAAACCCCCGGGCGAGCCGCGGGGCGGAGACGGAGCGCGCGTCCGCGCCCGCGCCGAGGCGGACCGTCCCGTCGGCGGCGGGGAACGCCCACGCGTACCCGAGCCCCAGCCGCTTCGGATCGAACCAGACCGCGGGCAGGTCCGGAAGGGCGGGCCGGAGCCGTGTCGCCTCGACGGCGATCTGCAGCGCGCGGATCGCGGGGCCCGGCCCGAGCCCGAGGAGGCGCCGCACGCGGGACGACGCGCCGTCCGCGCCGACGACGTGGTCGCACGCGATGGCGCCGCGCTCGGTCCGCACGCCGCGCCGCTCGAGCCCGAGCGCGCGCTCGCCGAGCCGCACCTCGACGTTTCGCGCCGCGAGCCGCTCGATGCGCTCCGCCTGCCACGCCCGCCGGTCGACCACCACGAGGAGCGGCCCCTTCGCGCCGAGGCGCCGCGCGCCCAGCGGGCTTCGCACCTCGAGCGCGTCGAACGCCCTGCCGTAGGGAGGCGGGGCGAGCGGATCGACCCCGGCCCGCTCCCACGCGCCGGCCGTGAGCCCGCCGCCGCACGCCTTGCCGCCCGGGCGCGCGTGCCGGTCGAGCAGCACGACCCTGGCCCCGCCCGCGGCGAGCGCCTCGGCCGCGGCGAGCCCGGACGGGCCGGCGCCGACGACGACGACGTCGCAGGTCGAAGGACGGGTCCTCATGACGAAGCGGGGCTCATTGAAGAGGGACTCATTACTGCGGGGGAGGGGCTACGGGAGGGTGCAGCCGAGGCGCGACGCGGCTTCCCAGCACGCGTCCGGGTAGCCGTTGTTGTAGTCGACCTCGCTCTCCGGGCAGATGTCCTCGAAGAACTGGGTGACGCCCTCGGGCTCGAGGTCGCAGACGTCTCCGTCCTTGACCATCGGGCAGCAGTTCGGATCCGCGTTGTGGCCCTTCTCGCCCGACTGGTCGGTGCTGCCCTCGGCCTCGAAGGAGCAGTCCCAGATGCCGTTGCCGTCGTTGTCGATGCTGTCCGTGCACGCGGCCCGCGAGTCCTCCTGGCAGTTGCGATCCTCGAACGAGAACTGCTGCAGGCACTGGACCGCCACCACGCGCCCGCCGACCGCGCTCTTGGCCGCCTCGGTCAGCTCGACCTTGTACTTGCAGGTCTGGGAGCAGTCGTTGCCCGTGGCGTCCGGGCACGGCATGCAGTCCGCGCACTCGTCGTCGTCGCAGTCCGCCTGCCCGTCGCTGTCGTTGTCGAGGCCGTCGCTGCACGCCTCGGAGAAGTTCTCGTCCGTGAGGTTCTCGCAGTAGTACCAGCCGAACTCGTCCTCGGAGATCTCGACCTGATCCAGGTCGTTGCAGTCCTGCTCGTACGGGATCTTGGGGATCGGGCAGTACATGTACACCCTCTCCTCGCCGTCGTCGTCGGTCTCCTTCTTGACGATCGGCTCCGCGTCGTCGCCGAAGATGTCCGGGCACTCCTCGCCCTCGTCGACGTACTCGAGCACCACGTTGCACTTCGCGACCTTGAGCGCCGGATCCCAGTCGAGCGGCTTCTCGTAGCAGGTGCCGGCCATCTGCTCCGCGATGATGCGCGCGATGTCGGCCATCGCGGGGCTCCAGTCCTCGTTGCAGATCGAATAGACGTAGCTCATTTCACCGAAGTTGTTCGCGGCGAGCTCCACGTACCGCCGCCCCGGGTACGCCTTCGTCACCTCGACCGAGTCCACGGAGCGCGTGCACGCCGGGTGGTAGTACCAGGTGGTGCCGGACGGCTGCTCCATGTCGAGCTGCATCGCGGCCTGATCGAGGCAGTCGCCGAGCTCGTCGCCCGGGCCCTGGCACTCTTCCGCGCCGTCCTGGGTCCCGTACGGAACGCCCGCGATCACGGCGAACACGACGCCGCCCACTTTCTTCTTGTCGATGAAGGTCTGGTAGAAATCGCCCGGAGCGAACAGGAATCCATCTTCCGGGTCGCCGTTCTCGCCGCAGGCGACGTTCCACTTGTTGAAGTCGTCGGCCACCTCGGGCTGCGCGAAGAGCCCCTCGCCGTCCTTCATGGAGCAGTCCTCCTCGTCGCTCACGATCAGGATCGTGAGGAGGTGCGAAGAGACGAGGAACGCCTCCTGGTCTTCGCGGGTCAGCGCCTTCGCCACGGAGGCGAGCTGCTGCTCGAAGCCGCAGCCGCCCGTGCCCTGATCCGCGAGGCACGCCGCCTGGATCGCGAAGCTCGCGTTCGGATCGTCCTCCGAGGTCTCGGCCCACGCCATGGAGAGATCCGGGCACGAGACGCTCGTGGACGCGGAGGTGCACACGCCCACGCCCGTTTCGGCGTCGATGCCCTCGCAGGTCCAGCCCGCCGGGCACTGGGCCGCGGACACGTCACACGGGATGACGTTGGACTGGATGGTGACACTGCCCACGCCGATGTCCTGGAACTTGCCGTTGTCGCCCTTCCCGGCGCAGGACTCAGAAACGGGTTCCGGCCAGAATTCGTCGTTCTCCACGCCGTCCGACGAGAAGCCCATGTTCGAGGTGATCACCGCGAGGCGGAGCGCCTCGGCCGGCGGGTACGACCAACCAGGAAGCGGGTTCGCGAGCGAGTTGACGAGCGGGAAGAACGACGTCGCGAGGATCGCCTGCTCCTGGTTCATGGACCCAGAGTTGTCGACCATGACGAGCAGATCCACGCCGTCGAACCCGCCGGGCTTCATGTTGTCGGCCTTGAGCTCCGTCGGCACGGGGCAGACCGGCGCCGGCTCCCGATCCATGCAGCCGAGCTGTACGGCGGCATAGGCGACGATCACAACCATCGTGGCGAGCGCGATTCTTTTCATGGCGATCTCCTTCTTGGAGTTATGTTGTCCGTCGTGATTCGGACACGGATTTTACGATCCTCTCGTCTCGAAATCAAACCCATTTCCAAAATGGCCTACCTCTGACGCCCCGCGAGCGCGGCGAGCGCGGCGGCGCGTGGATCGTCGTCGTGCAAACATCGATCCAGCCCGCCGAAACGACACGATGGACAATGATATCGAGATGGTATCCGAATCTCGCGGCCGTCCGTCTCCCGCCATTTGGCAACCGGATTGCCGTTTGCCGCCAACTCGATTGGCATTTCTTCGCTCGCGCCGTTCCACGCTCCCATGGACGCGGAAGGGCCGTCGCGCGGGAAAAAATTCGCGCCCGGCTACGGCAGGGTGCAGCCGAGGCGCACCGCGGCCGCCTCGCAGGCGCTCGGGTAGGCAGGGGCGTCGGCCGGGTCGCCCGGGTCGTCGTACTCGACCTCGCCCGCGGGGCAGATCTCCTTCCAGCCCAGGGCCGCGCCGGCCGGCGCGAGAAGGCAGATCTTGCCGGCGCCGACGGCCATCGGGCAGCAGCTCGGATCGGCCAGGTGGTCCTCCTCGTCCGCGCAGTCCCAGAGGCCGTTGCCGTCGCCGTCGAGGCCGTCCGTGCACGCCTCGCGCGAGTCCTCCTGGCAGTTGCGGTCCTCGAACGAGAACTGCTGCAGGCACTGGACCGCCACCTGGCGGCCCCCGACGATCTCCCGCGCCCGGCCGGTCAGGTTGACGACGTACTTGCAGTCCGGCGCGCACTCGACGCCCGCCGCGCCCGGGCAGCTCCCGCAGCCCGCGCACCCACCGTCGTCGCAGTCCGCCTGCCCGTCGCCGTCGTTGTCGATCCCGTCCGCGCACGCCTCCGCGAAGTCCTCGGCGCGGAGGTTCTCGCAGTAGTACCAGCCGAGCTCGTCGTCGTCCGCCTCCTGATCGCCGCACTCCTGCTCGAACGGGATCTTCGGGATCGGGCAGTACATGAGCGTGACCTCCTCGCCGTCGTCCGAGGTCGCCTTCTCGATGATCGGCTCCGCGTCCGGGCCGAAGGCGGCCGGGCACTCCTCGCCCTCGTCCTCGAACTCCACGACCACGTTGCACTTGGCGACCTTCTCGACGGGATCCCAGTCGAGCGGCTTCTCGTAGCAGGTCTTGACCATGTGGGCCGCGATGAGGCCCGCGATGTCGGTCATCGCCGGGCTCCAGTCCGGGTTGCAGATCGAATAGACGTAGCTCATGTTGCCGAAGCTCCCGTGGGCGAGCTCGACGTAGCGCCGGCCGGGAGACGCGCGCGTGACCTCCTCCACCCCTTCGTAGCGCGTGCACGCCGGGCGGTAGAACCAGTTCCCGGTCGTCGACCCCTCGGGGATCTCCGGCACGAGCTGCATCGAGCCCTGCGCGAGGCAGTCGCCGAGCTCGTGGCCCGGACCCTGGCACGCGGCCGCGCCCGCGGGATCCTCCTCCGCCCACGGCACGCCGGCGATCGCGGCGAACACGACGGAGTCCGGGCGCTTGACGTCCACGAAGCTCCTGTAGAAGTCGGCCGGATCGAACAGGAACTCCGGGTGCTCGCCGCACGCGATGTTCAGCTTCGACGCGTCCTCCGCGACCTCCGGCGTCGCGAACAGCCCGGCGCCGTCCTTCATGGAGCAGTCCTCCTCGTCGGTCACGAGCAGGATCGCGAGGAGGTGCGACTCGACGATGAACTCCTCCTGATCGTCGCGGCTGAGCGCCCTGGCGGTGGAGGCGAGCTGCTGCTCGAACCCGCAGCCGTCGGTCCCCTGCTGCCCGAGGCACGCGGCCCGGAGGGCGAACTCCGCGTCCGGATCTCCTGTCGACGTCTCGGCCCAGAGCGCCTCGAGGCCCGGGCAGGCGACGCTCGGATCCGCGCCGACGCACACGCCCTGGCCCGGGGTGCCGTCCGCGTCGCCGGCGCCGTCGCAGCTCCAGCCCTGCGGGCACTGGGCCGCGGTCGCGTCGCACGGGATCACGCCGCTCCCGATCGTCACGACGGGCACCTCGATGCCCTGGAACTCGCCGTCGTCGCCGAGCTCCATGCACTCGGTGGGCAGCGGGAGGGGCCACTCGTCGTCGTTGCTCTCGCCGTTCGAGGAGAAGCCCATGTTCGACGTGATCACCGCGAGGCGGAGCGACTCGGCCGCGGGGTACGGCCAGTCCGTCTCCGGGAACTCGGTGTGGATCGGGTTCGCGAGCGAGTTGACGAGCGGGAAGAACGACGTGGCGAGGATCGCCTGCTCCTGCCTCATGGATCCGGAGTCGTCGACCATGACGAGCAGATCCACGCCGTCGAAGCCGTTGGTCTGCATCCTGTCGGCCTTGAGCTCCGTCGGCACGGGGCAGACCGGCGCGGGCTGGCGATCCATGCACGCGAGGAGCGCGGCGGCCGGGCCGAGGATCGCGATCGCGGTCGCTATGTGTCGTCGGTTCTTCATCGCAGCCTCCTTGCGGCGGACGCACGTGTCCGCCTCGATCCCGGCCCCTTTGGGAGCCGGGCCCGAGCCCCGGAAGTCCGGTTCTCGTGGTTCTCTCGAAGGGCGAGCGCCCTTCCGCACCTTCAGACGCGGCGCCTCTGCAGCGCGGGAAAAATTTCCTCCGCAGCGCCGGATCGATCAGGGGAACGTGCAGCCGAGGCGCGCCGCGGCCTCGTGACACGCTTCGGGGTAGCCGTCCGAGTAGCTCACCTCGCCGGCGGGGCAGATCTCGTTCCACGTCTCGTCGACGCCGAGCGGTTCGAGATCGCAGACGCCCCACTCGCCGACACCCATGGGGCAGCAGCGGGGATCCGCGCCGTGATTCGCGTCGCCGGCGCAGTCGACGCGTCCGTCCCCGTCGTTGTCCGTGTCGTCGTTGCAGGCGCTCCGGGTGTTCTCCTGGCAGTTGCGATCCTCGTTCGAGAACTGCCGCAGGCACTGGACCGCCACGTGGCGTCCGCCGACCGCCTCCTTGGCCGCGTCGGTCAGGTCGACGACATACATGCACGTATGGGAGCAGTCGTTGCCCGTGGCGCCCGGGCACGGCAGGCAGTCGGCGCACTCCGAGTCGTCGCAGTCGACTTCGCCGTCCTCGTCGTTGTCGATCGCATCGGCGCACGCCCACGGGAAGTCCTCGGAGTGCGCGTTCTCGCAGTAGTACCAGCCGAAGCCGGCCTCGAACGCCGCCTCCTGCGCGGCGGTCCTGTCGGCGCACTCCAGCTCGGACGGGAGCTTGGGGACCGCGCAGTACATGAGCACTTTCTCCTCGCCCTCGGACGAGGTCTCCTTCTTGATGACCGGCACCGCGTCCTCGCCGTAGAGATCCTCGTCGCACTCCTCGCCCTGGTTGACGTACTCGACCACCACGTTGCACTCCGCGGTCCGGGTCGCGGGGTTCCAGGGAAGCGGTTTCTGGTAGCAGGGGCCACACATCCACGCCGCGATGAGCCGGGAGGCTTCCTCGAGCGCCGGGCTCCAGTCCGGGCTGCAAATCGAGTACGCGAAGCTCATGTTGCCGAAGTGCTCGTAGGCGAGCTCCACGTAGCGGCGGCCAGGGTACGCGCGCGTCACTTCACCCTCGTCCTCGGAGCGCGTACACACCGGACGAGAGTGTCGTATGTCCTCTCCGGGCTCTTCGGCTACGGGCTGCATCGCGTCCTGCGCGAGGCAGGAGCCGAGCGTGTCGCCCCGGCCCTGGCACGCGGCCGCGCCCTCCGGATCCTGCTCCTCGTACGGCACGCCGGCGATCGCGATGAACACCATGCCGTTCGGGCTCTTCGCGTCCGTGAGCGCGTCGTAGAAGCGCCCCATGTCGAACAGATGCTCGGCGTGGTCCGCGCATGCGAAATCGCGTGTTTTCGACACCGGATCCGTAAGCTCGATCTCCGAGAAGAGCCCCTGAGCGTCCTCAATCGAGCAGTCGTCCTCGTCGCTCACGACGACTACGGCGAGGAGATGCATGGGATCCACGAACTCCCGCTGATCCGGCCGGACGAGCGCGGTCGCCGCCGCGGCGAGGGTCTGTTCGAAGCCGCAACCTCTTATCCCCTGCTGCCCGAGGCACGCCGTCTCGATCGGGAACGCGGCGTTCGGATCGCTCTGGGACGTCTCGGCAAAGGCCGCGCCGAGATCCGGGCATGCGACCTCCGTCGTCCCGTCCGCGTGGCAAGCTCCCACGCCGGTGTCCGCGCCGATGTTCTCGCACGTCCAATCCGCCGGGCACTGGGCCGCGGACTCGTCGCACGGGATGACGTCGTTCCGCACTTCGACGGTCGCTACGTCGATCTCCTGGAACGCGCCGTTGTCGCCGAGATCGTGGCACCCGGCCGGCGCGTCACCGCCCGGCCACAGATCGTCGTTGCTCTCGCCGTTGGAGGAGAGGCCCATGTTCGACGTGATCACCGCGAGGCGGAGCGACTCGGCAGCGGGGTACGGCCAGTTCGTCTCAGGGAATTCGGTGCGGATCGGGTTGGCGAGCGCGTCGACGAGAGGAAAGAACGACGTGGCGAGGACCGCCTGCTCCTCTTTCATGGACGCGGAGTCGTCGATCACGAACAGGAGATCCACGCCCTCGAAGCCGCCGACGGGCAAGGAGTCGACCCGGAGCTCGAACGGCACCGGGCACACCTGCACGGGCGTCCTGTCGGAGCAGCCGGCGAAAATCGCGGCGGCGGCTACGAAGGTAAAACACAAAGCGCGAGCGGATCTCCCCATGGTGCCCTCCCTCCCTTTTGCTCGAAGGGCGTGCAATCTTCGCGCCAGTCCTCCGGCCTCAGGAGCGGGCGTGCGATCGCCGGAAGCCGAGCCCCGCGATCAGCGTCTCCAGGATGAGGAGCAGCACGGCCGCCACGAGGAGGTACGGCCAGATCGGGAGCCTCCCCACCACCGCGACCGACGCGGCGGCGCCCTTGGTCCCGCCCGCGGCGGCGTCGACGCGCTCGGCCGAGACCTTGCGGGAGAGCTCGGACTCCTTCGGGTCGGTCTCGACCGCGAACGCGAGCGCCGGCAGCTCCGCGAGCCCGCCCTGCGACGGCAGCTCGGCGAACACGCGGTAGGATCCGGGCACCTCCGTGCCGCCGAACCCGACGCGCGACTTGTCCGCGAGATCGCCGGCCGAGAACGTCGTCTCCTCGCCTCCCGGATCCACGACGAGGAGCCGCCGCATGCCGCCGCTCACCTCGAGGTCGATGCTCCCGCCGACCGGGACGCGGCGCGCGTTCCTCTCGCCGAGCCGGTTCGCGAGGTAGCGCACCGATCGCTGCACGAGCGGCAGGAAGCCCGGCCGGATCGGCAGGTCGGTCCAGTCCCGGTCGAGCGTCGTCGTGAGGAGGAGCGCCGTGCCCCGCCCCGAGCGCCGCTCGAGGAGGAGCGGCGCGCCGCCGGCGAGCTCCGCTATCACGGTCCTGTCGAGCGCGGGATCCGGCTCGACGAGGACGTGCGAGAACACGCGCGTCTCCTCGAGCCCGGTCGGCCCCTCGGCGAACGCGCTGAAGATCGGGTGGACGCGGTTCACGGCGCCGAGGCGGTGCGCCTTGTCCCCGGATCGGACGCTCGACACCGAGCGCACCTCGCCCGGCAGGATCGCCTCGATCCCGGACAGCTGATCCCGGCCTGCGCCGGGCGCGGCGAGGAGGCCGCCGCCGCCGCGGACGAACTCGACGATCCGCGCGGCGAACGCGGGCGGCAGCTCGTCCACCCCCGCGAGCACGACGACGTCGTAGCCCGCGATCGGGCCGGCCGCGGCGGTCTCGAGATCCGCTGCGATCGCGGTGATCGGCATCTCGTGGGGCATCGGCGCAGCGAGCGCGCGCATGAGGTAGAACACCTCGTCGCGGAACGATCCCGGGCGGTAGTCGCCGTCGACGACCAGCGCCCTGAGGACGGGCCGCACGTTGAACGTGAAGTGCCGCACGCCGTCCTCGACGAGCGCGTCTCCCCCGATCCGCACGAGCCCGCGCCGGACGCCGTCCTCCTTGAACCTGTGGTTGAACCGCTTCACCGCCTGGCCGCGGGCCGGGACGTCGAGGCTCGCGCGCGCCTCCTCCACGCCGTTGATCTCGAGCAAAATCTCCACCGCCTCGAGATCGCGCTCGCCGTGGTTCGTGACCTGCGCCTCGACGACCACCTCGCGCACGGCGCCCTCGCCGGTCGGCTCGACCCGGACGCCGTCGACCGCCGCGTTCTCCGGCGGCGGGCCGTCGACGGCGGCGATCACGCGGAACCCGAACCCGGCGTCCTTCGACCACGCGAGCTCGCGATCCAGCCAGCCGCTCTCGGCGAGGTCGGTGACCAGGACCACCTCGCGCTCCGCGAGCGGGCTCTCCTCGAGCTGGCGCGACGCGAGGTGGAGCGCCGTCTCGATGTCCCCGCTGCGGAAGCCCGGCTCGAGGCGCCGGATCGCCTCCGCGACCTTGTCCAGATCGAACGACGGCTCGCGGAACGCCGCCCGCGCCGGGTAGCCGGAGAGCGCGACCGCGGACGCGTCTCCGGGGCGCAGCCGCCGCAGCTCCGCGAGGGCGAGCCCCTTGGCCCGCTCGAAGGCCGTCACGCCGTCGGCGCCCTTCTGGCGCATGCTGAGCGAGTCGTCGATGACGATCACCTGCGCGAGCGCCATGCCGGAGCGCAGGCCGCCCGGCCGCCGCACCGCGATCCCCGGCCTCGCCATCGAGAGCGCCAAGGCGGCGACCGCGAGACAGCGCAGCGCGAGCAGGACGATGCGGCGGAGCCTCAGCCTGGGCGCGCGCCGCCGCGACACCTCGGCGAGGATCCCCACGGCCGGGAAGCGGATCACCTGATCGCTCGGCCTGCGGAGGTGCAGCCACAGCACGACCGCTACCCCGAGCAGCCCGGCCAGCATCCAGGGGGCGTCGAAGGTCATCCCCGCCTCCCGACGCGGTGGCGGCGCGCCGCGAAGTCCGCGAGCGTCGCCTCGGGCGGAGCGGACGTGACCACGTTCATCAGGTCGAGGTCGGCCTCGACGGCCACTCGGCGCCAGCGCCCCCGGTCCTCGGCGAGGGCGCGCCTGTAGTCCTCACGGACGAGCGCCGGATCGACCTCGATCTTGGCGCCGTCCTCGGGATCGACGAACTCGGCGACGCGCGAGAACGGCAGGTCGATCTCGTCGGGCGACAGCACGCGCAGTACCGCGACGTCGTGCCCGCGCGCCGAGAGGCTCGACAGCGCGATCTCGGTCTCGCGCCCCGCGGCCCACAGGTCGCTGATCGCGATGACGAGCGCGCGGTTCCGCAGCAGATCCGCGGCGGCGTGGATCGCCTCGACGTACGCGGTCGGGCCCGGCTGCACGCTCACGCGCGAGAGGTGCGCGAGCAGCGCCGAGAGGTGCTCCGGGTTCCCCAGAGGCGGGATGTGCGGCTCCACCTTCGCCGCGAACGGCATCAGCCCGGCCGCGTCGCCCTGCCGGACGAGGATGTGCGCGAGCGCCCCCGCGAGCACCCGGGCGTAGTCGAGCTTCGAGAGCTGCGCCCGCGATCCCGTGTAGCCCATGGAGGCCGAGCAGTCGACGAGGACGAGCCCGCGCAGGATCACCTCCCGCTCGCGCGTCTTGACGAAGTGCCGATCGGTCCGCGCGAAGGCGCGCCAGTCGATGTGCCGGACGTCGTCTCCCGGCGAGTACTTCTTGTGCTCCGCGAACTCGACCGACGAGCTCAGGTGCAGCGACGAGTGCGATCCGCCGAGGAACCCCTGGACCACGCGGCGCACCTCGATGGTCAAAGTCGCGACGGAATCGAGGATCTGCGCGTCGACGGGCCTCTCGCCCCGATCGGGCGGGCGGGTCATCGCGGCGTGGTCTCGATGATGCGGGCGATGAGCGCCTTCGCCTTCACGCCCTCGGCCTCGGCCTCGAAGCTGAGCACGAGCCGATGGCGCAGGACCGCCGGCGCGAGCGCCGCCACGTCGCCCAGATCGACGGCGAACCGGCCGCGGAGGAGGGCGCGCGCCTTGGCGGCGAGCACGAGCATCTGCGCCGCCCGCGGCCCGGCGCCCCAGGAGACGAACCGCCGGATCTCCTCCGGCGCCTCGGCGTCCGCCGGGCGCGAGCGCCGGACGAGGCGCACCGCGTACTCGAGCACGTGATCCGCCGCCGGCACGCGCGGCACGAGATCCTGGACCTCGAGGATCTCGCGCGCGTCGAGCAGGCGCGTCACCGGCTTGAGCTCGCCGACGGTCGTGCGGCGCACGATCTCGACCTCGTCCGCGGCGTTCGGGTAGTCCACGTCGATGTGCAGCATGAACCTGTCGAGCTGCGCCTCCGGCAACGGGTAGGTGCCGGAGAGCTCGATAGGGTTCTGCGTCGCGAAGACGACGAACGGCCGCACCAGCTCGAACGTCGTGCCGCCAGCCGTCACGGCGCGCTCCTGCATCGCCTGGAGCAGCGCCGCCTGCGTCTTCGGCGGCGTCCTGTTGATCTCGTCGGCGAGCAGGAGGTTGCAGAACAGCGGGCCCTTCATGAAGCGGAACGCGCGCTTGCCGCCCTCGGTCTCCTCGAGGATGTCGGTGCCGGTGATGTCGGTCGGCATGAGATCCGGCGTGAACTGGATCCGGCCGAAGACGAGCGAGAGCGCGTCCGCGACCGTCTTGACGATGAGCGTCTTGGCGAGCCCCGGGACGCCGACGAGCAGCACGTGGCCGCCGGCGAGGAGCGCCACGAGGAGGAGCTCGACGACGTCGCGTTGCCCGACGATCCGCTGTTCGATCTCGTGCGTCAGGCGCGCCCGCATCCGCTCGACCTGCTCGACGAGCTGATCCTCGCGCGTCCCGAGGACGCCGGCGCCCGGTGACTCTGCGCTCTTGTGTTCCATGGCGTACCAAATCTAGTGGATTCAGAATCGTCTGCCTACGCCAATTTTCGTGCTATCATCCGGGCGCTTCCGGCTGCGGCCGGCCCAAGGAGTCTGACATGCCTCTCAGGTTCGCGGCGCGCCATGCGGCGCCGGTGCTCGCCTTCCTCGCCTTCGCCTCGTGCAAAGCGGAAAACGACAACAACGTGGGCTGCGCGGCCGAGGACTGCGCGTCGTCCTGCGTGAGCCTCGGGTTCCCGGGCGGCACGTGCGTCGACGACGTGTGCGAGTGCGACTTTTCCGACACGGACCCGTTCGTGTGGGACGGCGGCGGCGACACGGACACCGACGCCGACTCGGATTCCGATACCGATTCCGACAGCGACACCGATTCCGACACCGATTCCGACACCGACACCGACGCCGACGGCGGCGCCAAGCTCGGTTGAGCACCCCGCGCGCCGTGCCGCCCGCGCCCAGAGCGTTGTCGCTTCCGGAGCTAGGGGTCCTCGCGCCCGATCGCCCGATCCACCTCGCGGGGATCGGCGGCAGCGCGATGAGCGGGCTCGCCGCGCTGCTCGCGCAGAAGGGCTACACGGTCACCGGGACGGATCCGCACCCGGACGACTCGGTCCGAGCGCGGCTCGCGGCGATCGGCGTCGAGGTCGTGCGCCGGCAGGACGGCTTTGCCATCCCCGAGCGCGCCCAGCTCGTCGTCGCGTCGGCGGCGCTGCGCGCGGATCACCCGGAGCTCGAGGCGGCGCGGGCGCGCGGCGTCCCGGTCGTCAAGTACGCGGCCGTGCTCGGCGCCCTCCTCAACGCGGCGCAGGGCGTGGCGATCGCCGGGACGCACGGGAAGACCACGACCACGGCGATGGTCGTCTGCGCGCTCCGCGCGGCGGGCGAGCGCCCCGGCTTCGTCGTGGGCGGGCACGTCCCGCAGCTCGGCGCAAGCGCGGACGCCGGCGCCTCGCGGTTCTTCGTCGCCGAGGCGTGCGAGTACGACAGGTCGTTCCTGCAGCTCAACCCGAGCAGCGCCGTGATCACGAACATCGACAACGACCACCTCGACGTCTACGGGAACCTCGACGGCGTCCGCCGCGCGTTCGCCGAGTTCTCGGCGCGCGTCGCGCGGGACGGCGCGATCGTCTACTGCGCGGACTGGCCCGACCTCCGCGAGATCGCGCGCGGCGCGGCGGCCCGTCCGCTGTCGTACTCGGCGACCGGCGCACCCGCGGACTGGGAGGCGCGCGACGTCCGGGTCGTCGGCGGCGAGACCCGCTTCGGCGTCTATCGCGGCGGCGCTTTCGCGATCGAGATGTCGCTCCGCGTCCCCGGACGGCACAACGTGGGGAACGCGCTCGCGGCGCTCGCGGTGACGCACGATCTCGGCCTGCCGATCGCGGATCTCGCGGCGGGGATCGCGGGGTTCGACGGCGCGGCCCGGCGGTTCCAGCTGCTCGGCGAGGCGCGCGGCGTGGCGGTCGTCGACGACTACGCGCACCACCCCACGGAGATCCGCGCCCTGCTCGAAGGCGCGCGGGAGCGGTTCGCGGGCCGGCGCATCGTCGTCCTGTTCCAGCCGCACCAGATCGCACGGACACGATCTTTGTTCGGCGAGCTCGCGGCGGCGCTCGCGGGCGCGGACGCCGTCGTCCTGACGGACATCTACGCCGCGCGCGACGCGGCCGCGACCCCCGAGGAGCGGAGCGCGGCCTCCTTAGCCGAGGCGATCCGCGAGCTCGGAGCGGAGGCGGCCCACGCGCCCGACCTCGACGACGCGGCCCGCGCGGCGCTCGACGGGCTCGGGCCGGGCGACGTGCTCCTGTCCGTCGGGGCGGGCGACGTGCACAAGGCGGGCGCCGCCGTCCTCGAGGCGCTTCGCCGGGGCTGAAACCCGCCGTTTTCGCCAAATCTCCGACCCGACCTGGAATTTCAACCGGAATGGATCAACTAACCCGCATAGAGAGCCCTTTTTTGCAGGCGTTTTTTTACTTGGAGGCTCGATATGAAGCGCATCGAACAACCCTTAGAGATCACGCGGGTCGAGGAGAACCGCCGCGAAGACTGCACCCACTACATGGGTTGCCTGGAGGAGGCGTCGGCCCTTCTGTGGCCGTCGTTCTCCTGCCTGGGATGCAGGCACTTCGCGTTCGGCGGCAGGCCGATCCTGAGCTACGAGAGGGCCGCTTCGCCCCTGGCTTGGGACTGCTGATCCGCGGCCGCGCACCCGCCCGCCGCCTCGGGGCCGCCCGATCGGGCGCGGGCCCTTTGTTCCCTTGACACGCGCGCCGCCGCGCCGCGACAATGGCCGAATCCGAACGACGGAGGGCAGGCGGGCGACGTGGGGAAGCTGCTGAAATTCCTGTTTGGCCTCATCGTCGTCATCGCGATCGTCGCGGTCGTCGGCCGCGTCTTCTTCTTCGAGCTCGGGAAGACCCGGTCGTACTCCATGGTGCCGACGCTGGTTCCCGGGGACATCTTCGTCGTCTCCACGATCAGCCTCCTCGGCCAGGGCGACATCGCCGTGTGCGAGAACCCCGACGACTCGTCGGAGCTCGTCGCGCTCCGCGTCCTCGGGGTCCCGGGCGACGAGATCGAGTTCCACCGCAACCATGTCGTCATCAGCGGCGAGATGATCCAGCACAGCGTCGAGGACCCGATCTTCTACGTGGACCGCACCTCCGGGGAGGAGATGCAGTACGCGGTCCGGATCGCCGAGGAGCTCGTCGGCGGCAGGCTCTACCACGTCGCCCTCATGGATCGCGCGGGCGGCAAGGAGCACCGGAAGACGGTCGTGCCGGAGGACCACTTCTTCGTCGCGGGCGACAACAGGAACCTGGCGGTCGACAGCCGGAACTTCGGCACGATCCCCATCGACAGCTGCGTCGGGAAGGCGGTCTTCCTCCTCTGGCCCGGAGAAGACAGCGGCGATCTGAAACGCACGGATCGGCTGGCGTCGAAGCTATGAGGCGCGCCGTCATCGTCGCCGCCGTCGTGCTCGCCTCGGCGGCGGGCGCGAACGCGGAGCCGAAGCCGCAGCCCCGCTACCTCGACGCCGTGCGCCAGGAGCTCGCGCGGATCGGGATCGAAGCGACGTGCGAGGCTGAGGCGGGGATCTGCTCCTTCCGCCGGCGGCTGGGCGGCATCGGCATCGACGTCGACGCGACCGTCGCGTGCAGCGACAGGACGAACACCGTGTACGTCGCGATCCCGCGGTTTCTGCCTCTCGCCGGGGGCGACGGCCCCTCCCTCGCGCTCGCCCGCCGGCTGCTCGAACTGAACCGGCGGCTCGTCACGGCCAAGCTCGAGTGGGATCCGCTTGCGGGCTCGATCCGGATCTCCACCGTCGTCGGCACCGACTCAACCTTCGACAGGAAGGCGTTCCGCTCCCAGGTGCTCGCGCTGTTCGCCGCCGCGGAGCGGCTCCTCCCCGAGCTCGAGGCGCTCGCCGCCGCGCCTCGATAGCACTGCGCGGATCCGTCGTGCGGCCGCCACCGCCGCAGCTGGGGGTCCGCCGGCGGTTACCGCTTCTTCTTCGGCTTCGGCGGCGGCAAGGCGCGCGCCGTGATCCGGACCAGCTCGCAGAGCCAATCCCGATCATCTATCCGATCCTGCAGAAGGAGGTGCGGCTTCGCCCCGGGGTACGGGGGCGCCTCATCGATCTCCCCGGCGAACCGCCGCCCCTCCTCCGTGGGCTTCACGTAGAGCCGGTCGTCGCAGACGAGCGCGACCACCTTGCCGTCGCAGTAGAGCGCGTACTCGCCGAACATCTTGCGATAGGTGATGGCGCCGGCGCCCTCGACCTGATCGGCGACGTAGATCATGAACTCCGCGTCGGTGGCCACGAACGTTCCCTCCCTGCTTCGGCGATGATGACGTCAGCCCGAGAGAATTGGCAACCCGAGGTCGAACTCTTTCGCAATTGGTGGTCACAGTCCAGGGGCACGTTCCCCGCGTTTCGTCGTAGGGGCGAACCTATGTGTTCGCCCCCGGGGTTCGTGTTCGCCCCCGGGGTTCGTGTTCGCCCTATTGTGGTGTCGGACGATTCGGGATCATCAGGGCGGACACGCAGGTCCGCCCCTACTCGAGCGTGTCCAGCTTGCGGTAGATGGTGCGCGTGGCGATCCCGAGGAGCTGCGCCGCCTGCTTCTTGTCGCCCTTGGTCTGGCGCAAGGTCTCGCGGATCAGGCGCCGCTCGACCTCCTCGAGCGGCGTGCCGACGGCGATCGTGAGGTTCGACTCCACCCGCGCCTCCTCGGCGACGCGCGGCGGGAGATCCTGCGGCGTGAGGACGCGGCCGCGGCTGAGGACGACGGCGCGCTCGATCACGTTCTCGAGCTCGCGGACGTTGCCCGGCCAGTAGTACGCGGCGAGGAGTTCCATCGCCTCGGGCGCGATCCCGTCCACCTGCTTGCCGTTGCGCGCGGCGTGCAGGACGAGGAAGTGCTCGGCGAGGAGCGGCACGTCCTCGAGCCGGTGCCTGAGCGGCGGCAGGTGCACGACGATGACGTTCAGCCGGTAGAAGAGATCCTCGCGGAACCCCCCCCGCTTGACCTCCTCCTCGAGATCCCGGTTGGTCGCCGCGAGGACGCGGACGTCGACGCGGCACGTCTTGCCGCCGAGCGGCTCGAACTCGCCCTCCTGGAGCACGCGCAGGAGCTTCACCTGCACGGCCAGGCTCATCTCGCCGACCTCGTCGAGGAAGATCGTGCCGCCGTCGGCGAGCTTGAACCTCCCGTCGCGCCGCTGCACCGCGCCGGTGAACGCGCCCCGCTCGGCGCCAAACAGCTCGGCCTCCATGATCGTCTCCGGGAGCGCGGCGCAGTTCACGGCGATGAACGGCCGGTCGGCCCGGCTCGACGCCTCGTGGATCGCGCGCGCCACGAGCTCCTTGCCCGTGCCCGACTCGCCCGTTACGAGGATGTTCGCGACCGACGGCGCGGCCTGCAGCGCGACGTCCATGGTCCGCCGGAACGCCGGCGCGTTGCCGATGATCGAACGCTTCTCGAACTTGAGCAGCCTGGTCTTGAGCGCGCGGTTCTCGACGACGAGCGAGCGCTTCTCGAGCGCCTTGCGCACGGTCTTCACGATGACCTGCCGCTTCACCGGCTTCTCGACGAAGTCGTACGCGCCGCGCTTCATCGCCGTGACCGCGGCCTCGACCGTCCCGTACGCGGTCATGAGCACGACCTCGACCTCGGGCTGCGCGGCCTTGATCGCGTCGAGGAGATCGACCCCGCCCATGCCGGGCATCATGAGATCGGTGATGACGACGTCCACCTGCCCGGCGCGCACGGCGTCGAGCGCCTCGGCGCCGCCGGGCGCGGTGATCACGAAGAACCCCTCCCGCTGGAAGACCTTCTCGAGCGCCAGGACGTTGTTCTTGTCGTCGTCCGCGATGACCAGGGTCGGCTGGCTGTCGTTCATCGTGCCTCTCGCAGGCCTTCGCTACGGCTTCTGCTGGAACGGGGCCTCGGGCGGGAGCTCCTCGGGCTGCGAGCCGAGGATCCCTTCGGTGATTCCCGGGGCGTTTTCAACGACCGCGACGGTGCCTATCACGGTGAGCGTCTGCACGATGCCGCCGACGATCAGCACGATCGCGCCTATCACCAGCCCGACGATACCGAGCCCCTTGTTGCCCGAGGGGCTCTTCATCGACACGATGCCGAGGATCAAGGCGACGATCCCGAGAAGAACGCCGAGAAAGCCCACGTACGGGATCCAGCAGATCACCAGCCCCAGAATCGCCAACACCATCGCCGCTACGCTCATGACTCCTCCGTTGTTCATCCCAACGACCCGACCGGGTCGACCTATTTCCCGAACAGCTTACCGAAAAACCCCTTCTTCTTCGAGGCCGCATCTTCGTCCGGCGGCGGCGGCGGGGCGCCGCGCTGCCTGAGCGGTCGCTCGCGCACGAGCCCCGGCGGGACCGCGTCGTCGGGCAGCGTGTCCGGCGCGTCCGCGCTCGGCAGCGCCGAAGCGCGATCCCCGTCGCTCGCCTCGTCGAACAGGCCGTCGAGCGCGTCGCTGACGACCTCGTCCTCGAGCAGCTGCAGATCCGCGGGCGCCTCCGGCTCGTTGCTGCTCCGGGCCATCTCGGCCATCAGCTCGTCCACCGCGTCGCCGGGGATGCCCTCGTTGAGCACCTCGAAGTCGCCATCCCCGTCGATCTCCTCCTCGAGGTCGCCCGCGATCACCGCGTCCTCGCCGAGCTCGGTGACGCCGCTGTCCTCCGAGAGCGCCGCGATCGGCGCGCTCGTCTCCCCGTCGCCGTTCGCGTCCGCGCCGCCGAGCACGGACTCGAAGTCCTCCTCGAGCGAGTCGCTCTCGCGCGGCGGCGGGGGCATGAACGACACCAGGCTTCCGGGGGTGAATCGGATCGGGGCGTCGTCGTCGGGCTCGCCCGCCGTCTCGGGCGGCTCGCTCGGCGCGTCGCGCGACGGCTCGAAGCGCTCCGGTTCGGGCTCCGGCTCCCGCGGTACGACCGGCGACGGCGCGGGTTCCGGCTCCCGTGACACGACCGGCGACGGCGCGGGCTCCGTGATCGGGGCCGCCGGTGCGGGGACCGGCCGCGGGGCGACGGCGGCTTGCTCGCCCGTCTTGCGTCGCTTCCGCGCCGCGTCGACGGACGGCGCCGCGATGTCGGCGAGCATCGAGTCGATCGCGCTCAGATCCACGCTCGAGGGCCTTTGCCGGTGCTTCTTCCTCGGCGCGGCGGCGGCCTCGGGCGGCTGCTCCTCGGCCGGCGGCGGCACGATCGCCTTCACGGGCTCCGGCTCAGGCGCCGGCGGCGGCGGGGGCGGCGGCGGGGGCGACTCGCGCGGGGCTTCCTCCGCGGGCTCGGGCAAAGCCTCGGCACCCCCTCCCTCGTCGACGTCAGTGCCCTCGGGCACGTACGGCGGCGGCACCTCGGAGTAGCGCGAGGGGACGGGCGGCCCGTCGAGCGAGTGCTTGAAGTCGATGATCCGATCGAGCACGCCTCGGCTCGCGGCGTCGAGCTTGACGAACTTGATCCCCATCCCGACCGGCCGATCGTCGGCCGCGGACTCCCGCACCCACGCCACCTGGCCGAGGCCGCGCATCACGACCGTGCCGTCCGCGATGAGAAACTCGAACTTTACGCGCGTGCCGACGGGCTTGGGCGACGGCGTCTTCACGAAGATCCCGGCGGTCGAGACGTTCGGCGCGTACCTTTCGACGAAGCTCGCGACGTCCGGAAACTTCAGCTTCGCGCGGATCGAGGAGCCCTTGTCTATCGGGTTCGCCATCGCCTTCAGCTTCCCTTCCCGCCCAGTGATCGGGCGACCGCGTCGTAGAACGCGTTGACCGCCGTCTCGAGCTTGTCCGCGTCCGGCCCGCCCGCCTGCGCGAGATCCGGCCGCCCGCCGCCGCGGCCGCCGACGTGCGCGGCGACCACGCGGATGAGCTGGTTCGCGTCCAGGCGGGGCAGGAGATCCTGCGTGAGCGCGACGAGCACCGCCGCCTTGCCCCCGTTCTCCCCGCCGAGGCAGATCGCGGCCGAGCCGAGCTTCGTGCGGAGCTGATCGGCCGTGTCGCGGAGCGTCGCCGGATCGCCCACGCCGAGCACCGACGCGAGCACCTTCACGCCCGCGATCTCGCGCATGGACGACGTGACGTCCGCGGCGCCGCCGCTCGCGAGCCGCCGCTTCAGCGCGTCCACCTCGGCGCGCAGCTCCCTCTCCTTCGCGAGCAGCTTCTCCATCTTCTCGGGCAGCGCCTGCGGCTGCGCCTTGACGAGCCGCGCCGCACCCTCGAGCGCGCCGCGCGCCGCGATCGCGTAGTCGAGCGCCGGCCGCCCGGCCACGGCCTCGATGCGCCGCACGCCCGCCGCGATCCCCGACTCGGCGGTGATGAAGAACGGGCCGATCTCGCCGCTCGCACCGACGTGGATGCCGCCGCACAGCTCGAGGCTCTCGGACCCGACCTGCACGAGCCGCACGACGTCGCCGTAGGTCTCCTCGAAGATCGCCATGGCGCCGGTCGCGCGCGCGGCGTCGTAGGTCGTCTCGTTGGTCGTCACCGGCGCGTTCTCGAGGACGCGGTCGGTCACGAACCGCTCGAGTGCCGCGAGCTGTTCCCCGGTGAGCGGCTCGAAGTGGGAGAAGTCGAAGCGGAGACCGTCGGGCGCGACGCGCGACCCCTTCTGCGTCGCGTGCTGGCCGAGCAGCCGCCTGAGGCCGAGGTGCAAGAGGTGCGTCGCCGTGTGGTGCCGGCTCACCGCCCTGCGCCGCTCGGCGTCGATCGTCGCGTCGACGGCGTCGCCCACCCGGATCCGGCCCTCGCGCACCGTGCCGCGGTGGACCCACAGCCCCGCGATCGGCCGCTGCGCGTCCGCGACCTCCATGCGGCCGCCGGGCGAGCGGATCTCCCCCGTGTCACCGACCTGCCCGCCCGCCTCGCCGTAGAACGGCGTCGCCGCGAGCACGACTTCAACCTCCTCCCCTGTATTTCCCTCCTCCACCGTGGCCCCGCCGCGGATCACGGCGAGCACCTGCGTCGCCGCCTTCGACGCGCCGTAGCCGACGAACTCGGTCGAGCCGAGCGAGCGGTGCAGCTCGGCGTACACGGGCGCCACGGCCTTCTCGCCGATCTTGCCCGCGCCCGAGACCGCCTTGTGGCGCCCCTCGGCCGCGTCCCAGCCCGCGCGGTCGATCGCGAACCCGTCCTCGAGACCTATCACCTCGATGAGGTCGAGCGGGAAGCCGTACGTCGCGGAGAGATCGAACGCGATCGCTCCGGGCAGGAGCTTCCCGCCGTCCGGCCCCGCGATCCATTCCGAGTTGCCGTTGAGGAGCTCGAGCCCGTGGCTCAGCGTCGCGCGGAACCGCTCCTCCTCCTGCATGCAGACGCGCTCGATGAGCTCGCGCCGCTTGACGAGCTCCGGGTACGCGTCGCCCATGACGTCCGCGACCGCGCCCGCGGTCTCGTGGAGGAAGAGATCCGAGATGCCGAGCCGGTGCGCGTGCCGGATCGCGCGCCGCATGACGCGCCTGAGGACGTACTCGCGGCCGGTCTTCTCCGGAAACACGCCCTCGGTGATGAGGTGCGCGGCCATCCGCGAGTGGTCCGCGATCACGCGCATCGACACGTCGTCGTCCGCGGCCGCGCCGTACCTCTTCTTCGAGATGCGCGCCGCGAGATCCACGAGCGGCCGGAGCACGTCCGTGTCGTAGTTCGAGTCGACGCCCTGGAGCACGGACGCGATCCGCTCGAGCCCGGCGCCGGTGTCGATGCAGGGCGCGGGGAGCGGTCGCATCGCGCCGCCCGGCTCGTCGACCGCGTACTGCATGAACACGAGGTTCCACAGCTCGAAGAACCGCTCGCCGTTCTCGAGGCTCGCCTCGCCGAACGCCGCGCCGCGGTCGTACATGATCTCCGAGCACGGGCCGCACGGCCCGGTGTCGCCCATGGCCCAGAAGTTGTCCTTGGCCGTGCCGCGCAGGATCCGCTCGGGCGGAACGCCGAGCTCGTCGCGCCAGATGCCCGCCGCCTCCTCGTCCGCCGGCGCGCTGTCGTCGCCCGCGAACACGGAGACCCACAGCCTGTCGCGGTCGAGGCCGAGCGCCGAGGTCAGCAGCTCCCAAGCGTGGCCGCAGGCGCCGCGCTTGAAGTAGTCGCCGAACGAGAAGTTGCCGAGCATCTCGAAGAACGTGTGGTGGCGGCTCGTGCGCCCGACGTTCTCGAGGTCGTTGTGCTTGCCCGAGATGCGGATGCACTTCTGCGACGTCGTCGCGCGCGGCGCGGGCCTCGCCTGGAGGCCGGTGAACACGTTCTTGAACTGCACCATGCCCGCGTTCGCGAACATGAGCGTCGGATCGCCGGCCGGCACGAGCGGCCCCGAGGGGAGCACCTTGTGGTCGTGGCGCGCGAAGTAGTCGAGGAAGGCGCTGCGGATCTCGTTCGTGGTCCTGGGCATCGTGGTTCCGGGGTGTCGACCGCCCCAACTCGACGAAATGTCGAATTATTTTTCGGCCTTGTTCATTAACATCGAGGCGGTTGCGACGCAACACCGGCGGGGCGGCCCTCTCCCGGCGGGTGAGGGCCCTATCCCCCCACCCACGGCAGCCGGATCGTGAACGCGCTCCCCTCGTCCTGGCGGCTGCGCACGAGGACGCGGCCGCCGTGCGCCTCGACATAGTGCTTCACGATCGCGAGGCCAAGCCCGGCGCCGCCGTGCTCGCGCGTGGACGAGTTGTCGATCTGCGTGAACGGCGCGAAGACCCGCTCCTGCTCGCCGTCCGCGATGCCGATGCCGAAGTCCTCGACGCGGATCTCGAGCATGTCGACGGTCGCCATGAGCGCGAACCCCACGCCGTCCTCGGCGCCGTCGTCCTCCTCCGCCGGCGCGACGCGCGCGGAGATCTTCACGACCCCGCCGGGCGGCGAGAACTTGATCGCATTGTCGAGGAGGTGCACGAGCACAGTCGCGATCTTGTCCGGGTCGAGCGACGCCGTGGGCAGATCCTGCGCCACGTCGGTCACGAGCCGGATGCCGCGCCGATCCGCCTGCTCCTTCGCCCGCGCCGCGACCTCGGCGACGAGCGCGGCCACGTCCGTGTCGGCCATCCGGAGCGTCAGCCGGCCCGAGTCCATCTGCGTGAAGTCGAGGATCGACGAGATCAGCTTCAGCAGCTCGTCGCCCTTGGTCTTGATGGTCCCGACGAACTGCTTCTGCTCGGGCGCGAGCGGGCCGGCGATCCCCTCGACGAGCATGTCGCTGTAGCCGATGATCGAGGTCAGCGGCGTGCGCAGCTCGTGGCTCACCATGGCGAGGAAGTTCGACTTGTTCCTCTCGAACTCGCGCTGCGCCTCGCGCATGTCCTCGAGCCGCCGGTTTTTCTCCTCAAGCTCGCGGAACGACTCGCGCACCGCGGCGATGTGCATCTCGTTCATGACGTGCGACTTGCGCGACACGAATACGAGCGAGCCCACCACCGACGCCACGGTCTCCGTCAGCCTCTGGATCGTCGGCGAGGTGAGCCTCCGCACCGCCGTGAGGCCTTCGCGCAGCCGCTTGACGTCGATGTCCGGGTCGATCTCGAAGACGGCCTGCGGGACGCGCTCGAGCTCGGCCGGGAGGTACGGCCCGATCACGATCTTGCCGACGACCTCGGCCTGCTGCACGATCGGCGTCACCGCGTAGTCGCACCCGCAGAAGCACGGGAGATTCTCGATCCGCGCGTCCGGAGACGGCCGAAACGCCTTGATCCGCGAGCGGTGGACCGTGCACCTCTGGCGCGTGCGCTCGCGCGACTCGAGGAAGCGGCACAGCGCGTTCTGCTTGTCCGCCTCGACGAGGAGGTTCCCGTCCGCGTCGAAGATCCGAACCGGGAGATCGAACAGGCGCGAGAAGCTCGCCGCGACCTCGCCGAACGTCGCCTGATCGACGAGATCCTTGAGCGCAAGCTTGAGGCTGGGTTCTACCGTGTCCATTGCCGCCTCGTAGGCGCCGCGGGATCCTGCCCGAGCTGTCGCCGCAGGCTCTCGAAGAGCACCTCGCCGCGCACCTGGAACTTGCCCGAGAGATCGTGCCAGGCGTCGAGGCGCTTCCAGGTCAGCTCGACGAGCCCCATGAACGTCTCCACGACCCCCGTGCCGTCGGTCGCGACCGCCTTGAACACCGGCTCGCGGCTCTTGGCGGCCAGCAGATCGATCTCGGCGTCCGTGCGCACGCCCGGGAGGTCGCGCTTGTTGAACTGGATGACGAGCGGCATCGACTTGATGTCGAGCCCGTTCTCCTCGAGGTTCTTTCGCAGGTTCAGGAACGACTCCTTGTTCGCCTGCGTCTCCGAGACCTGCGAGTCGGCGATGAACGCGACGGAGTCCGCGCCCTGGAGCACGAGCCGCCTCGTCGCGTCATGGATCACCTGCCCCGGGACCGTGAACAGCTTGATCGCGATCGACAGGCCCGAGTCGGTGGCGAAGTGCATGGGCAGGAGGTCGAAGAAGAGCGTGCGGTCGTCCTTGGTGTCGAGCGTCATGAGGCGCCCGCGGCTCGACGGCGCGGCGATCCTGTGGATCGCGACGAGGTTCGTCGTCTTGCCGCTCAAGCCCGGGCCGTAATACACGATCTTGAGCTGGATCTCGCGTTTCTCGAAATCGATCTGCACGGTCTCTCCAACCGATCGCCGCCCCCAGCCGCGAAAAAAAGTGACGCGACATTGTCGGAGAGTTGCGGCCGGTTGTCCAGACGGGCGTCGGTTGGCGGGAGCCCGGCGATCGCGCTACAACCTCCGGGGAGGAGCTCCGCATGACGTCGCCTCTTTTCATCCGTGGCCCCGCAATCCTCGCGGCCGTTCTCGCGGCCGCCTGCGCCGGCGAGGGTGCTCCGGCGCCGCCCGCGCACTGGGCCGACGGCCTCGATCCGGGGGTGAACTGGGGCCTCGCGCAGGGGTACCCGAACGACGTGGGGATCGCCGAGGACCCGCACGTCCTCGCCGCCGAGGACTTCGAAACCGGCGCGGTCCAGATCCCGACCGAGGACGACGTGTACGCGCAGAACGTCACGGTGGTGGACACGATCTCGTTCACCGGCGGCTACTGCGCCGAGCGGAGCTGGCCCGAGGGGGAGAACGGCCCGACCTCGCGCTTCCTCATCCCCGAGTCGGCGCACGAGGGAGAGCGCTCCACCTACTTCGTGCGCATGTGCTTCGACTACGACGACAGCTTCCACCCGGGCGCGGACAACCTCGAGGCGGGCGTCGGCGTGAAGGGTTTCGGCGTGGAGGCCGATCCGTACGACGAGGCGAGCGTGAACACCCCGTGCGACGGCACGAACTGGTTCAACGCCCAGGTCCAGTTCGTCGGCTGGGGCCCGAGCCAGAAGCCCGAGGCGAACGACGGGTACCTGTGGGTCGGGCACCAGTACAGCTACAACCCCTACCCCGAGGACGCGGTCGCCGAGGTCGGAACTGTCGAGGCCACGGAGCCCGCGACCGGGGACGAGCCGTATCGATTCTCCTCGTACGCGGACCCGTTCTTCTACGTCGATTTCGGCGGCTGGCACTGCTACGAGGTCGGCATGTACCTGAACACGCCGGGCGGGTTCGACGGCGAGGCGCGCTTCTGGATCGACGGCGTGCTACAGTCGCGCGTGACGAACATCCGGTACCGCGATGTCGGTTGGCTCATGCCCACGAACATGCAGCTCAACCTGCACCGCACGACCGAGCAGTTCCCGCAGACGATGGTGCGGTGGACGGACAACATCGTGCTCGCCACGCGCTACATCGGGCCGGTGCTGTTGGAGTAGATCAGGTCCCGCCGTCCGGCGGATCCCACGGCGCGTAGCCGAGCAGGCAGTCGAGCACGTCGGGCAGCATAGTCCACGACAAAGGAGCCCCGAGCTTGCGGCCGTCCACGAAGACCGACGGCGTGCCGGTCACACCCGCGGCGAGCCCGGCCGACCGATCCGCGAGCACGCGGTCGAGCGACTCCTCCGAAGCGTAGTCCACGCCGAGCTGGTCCATGTCGAGCCCGGCGCTGGCGGCGAGATCGAGCATCGTCGCCTCGTCGAGGACTGGGAAGTTGTCGAACAGCGCGTCGTGCATCGCGAAGAAGTCGCCCTGCAGGTGCGCCGCCTCTGACGCGCGGTGGTCCTTCACGGAGATCGAGGTCTCATCCGTGGAAAACGGGAAGTGGCGGAAGTAGTACGCCGAGCGCTCCGCGTACGCCGGATCCGCGTAGATCTCCTCGAGCAGGATCGCCGCGTCGCGACAGTGGACGCACAGGAAGTACGAGAAGCCGGTCACGACGACCTCCGGATCGACGCCGTTGCCGCGGAACGGCGCACCGGTGTTGTCGAACGCCACGGGCGTCTTCGCCATGAAGTCGGCGAACTCCTCGGAGTCGCAGAACGAGGGGCCTGCGTCGGCATCGACCACGGCGCCACCGCCATCGCCGCACGTGTTGCCGGTGTCCGCGCACTCGCTGTCGGTGTCCCCGTCCGTGTCCGTATCCCCGTCCGTGTCGGTGTCCCCGTCCGTATCCGTGTCCCCGTCCGTGTCGGCGTCCCCATCCTGGGCCGCGGCGTCCATCCCGAGCGACGCCCAGTAGTCGTCCTGATCCGGCGAGCAGCCGGCGACCGCGATCAAAAGCGCGAGCTCTACGAGTCTCATCACGGCGGTGAGTTTATCACAACCTGTGTTAGGATGGTGGTCCTCGGGGGTCAAACGGATATCGCGCAAGGAGCGCCACGGAACATGGGCTCGAACGACTACAGCGGCCTGACGCTCGCGGACAAGTACCACCTGACCACGCTGCTCGGACAGGGCGGCATGGGCGCCGTGTACCGCGGCGAGCACGTCGTCATCGGCAAGAAGGTGGCGGTCAAGTTCCTCCACGCGGATCTCGCGGGCAACGAGGAGGTGGTGAAGCGGTTCTACCGCGAGGCCCAGGCCGCGGCGGCGATCGGCCACGACAGCATCATCGACGTGATGGACGTGGGGGTCTCGCCGAACGGCGAACCGTACCTCGTCATGGAGTACCTCGAGGGCGAGAGCCTCGGCGACATGCTCGCGCGCACCGGACCCATCGATCTCTCGGCGGCGCTCGGGGTCATGGAGCCCGCGCTCCGGGCGCTCGCCGCCGCGCACGCGAAGGGGATCGTCCACAGGGATCTCAAGCCGGACAACATCTTCGTCGTCCGCCAATCGAGCGGCCCGCCGAAGATCAAGCTGATCGACTTCGGCATCTCGAAGTTCGCGGAGGGCGGCGGCGAGAAGCTGACCCAGACCGGCTCGGTCATGGGCACCCCGGCGTACATGGCGCCCGAGCAGGCTCGGGGCGCGAGCGCGCTCGACCACCGCGCCGACCTCTACTCCATGGGCGTCATCCTGTACGAGATGCTGACCCAGAAGCTGCCGTTCGCCGGCGGCAACTTCACCGAGCTGATCATCAACATCCTCACGAACGATCCGATCCCGCCGGCCCAGGCGTACCCGGGCTTCCCGGCGGAGGCGACGGGGATCGTGATGCGCGCGCTCGCCAAGAACCCCGCCGACAGGTTCGAGAGCGCGGAGGCGATGATCGCCGAGTTGGCGGTGCTCACGGCGTACAGCGGCCGCCAGGAGCGCCTCACGCGGATCGCCGCGGACGCGCGCAAGACGACGTTCGCGGGCGGCAGCCTCGGCGAGAAGCCGTCGAGCGCGAGCGGCACCGACGTGGCGAAGAACGTCCTGTCGCAGGTCGCGCACGCGCGCACGCCTGCCGGCTGGACCGGCACCGCGACCAAGCCCAAGGGCGCCAACCGGGCACTCGTGATCGTCGTGGCGATCGCCGCGGCGATCACCGTGGGTGGCGGCATCACGGCGGCGGTCCTGTGGAGCGGATCGGCGGGCACGGGAACGCCTCAGCTCGCGGCGGCGATCCCCGCGCAACCACCCGCGGCGCCGACCTCGGTCTCGATCACGGTGAAGGGCGCGCCGGCGGACGCCCTCGTGTTCTTCGACGACGTGCTCGTCACCGTGAACCCGTTCCGCGTCAAGGCGGCGCCCGCGAGCGCGACAATGCGCGTGCAGGCGCCCGGCTTCGAGCCGTTCATCGCCGTCGTCACGCCCAACGCGGATCAGGAGATCGTCGTCTCGATGCAGGCGAAGAAGTGACACTGCGACTCGAGTTCTACCCTCGCGGCAAGAACGCAGTATAGTTACGGCCGATGTCGGGCCCGCCAATGATGGTGGGTTGGCGTCTTCCATCTCAACCTCGAAAAAGGAGAAACCCATGAAGCACACGAACTGGATCTGGATCTTGGCTGCGGTGCTCGCGCTCGCTAGCGGCGGATGTGGTGACGATGACGCCGGCGCGGCCGGCGGGACAGACGCGGACACCGACTCCGACATCGACTCCGATACCGACTCCGATGCGGACACCGATTCCGAGACCGACACGGACACCGAGGAGCAGGAGTGCGAGCCGGGCGACGTGTCCGGCTACACCCCGGATTGGAAGCCGCCGTCGGGATTCGAGCAAGGGCTGTGCACGGTCGATCAGATCGCGGCCTACATCGACGCGTGCCTCGACACCGCGGCGACGACGAGCGCATGCGACGAGTGGACCGGAGACGAGGCGAACGCCGCATGCTTCGCGTGTGCCCTGACCCCGTACGAGGACGCGATACAGGGCCCGCTCGGCCTGCACGACGACTGGGGCAGCGTTCAGGTCATCGACGGCAACGTCGGCCAGTGCATCTCGGCGCTCGAGGGCGACGACAGCGCCGACAGCTGCGGCGCCGCCTACGAGGCGGCCAAGCAGTGCGGCATCGATGCGTGCAAGGAGAACTGCTCGCTCGACTCGACGGAGACGTTCGGCGCGGACCTCGCGATGTTCAACACCTGCATCTACCAAGCAATCGCGGGGGACTGCGCCCCGTACCAGACCGCTTGGGCGACCTGCTCCGCCGACCTGGCCGTCTCCATCGACGACTGCATATGGAGCTCGGAGAGCTTCGCGACGTTCGCAGAGAGGCTCGTCACCCTCCACTGCGGCCCGCCGGCCTAGCGCCCGGCCCACGCTCCCCTCGAGCAGAGGGTTCCAGCAGATCCGGAGCTCGGCTCGGGCGGGCGGATCGCTTCAGATCGGCGTCGCGGTGGAGGCCGGCGGCGGCGGGGCGGCGGATCCCGCCGGGCACCGGTACGCGGTGCCGTGCAGCTTCTGGTCCGCGGCCGCCGAGAAGCCTCCCGGCGCGTAACTGACGTTCGAGGCGGTCGGCTGGAAGAAGTTGCCGCCCTTCTGGAGGGTCATGACGCGCGCCAGCTTGTCGGCGATGCCGGTGAAGTTGATCTGCTTGAAGTACATCGGCGCGGCGATCACCTTGACCACTGGCACGGTGACCGTTCCGACCGATTCGCAGCCGGCCTCGACGTTCGGACCGACGCGCACCATCCCGTCCATCATGGTCCAGGAGCCGTTGCGGTTCATCTGCGCGACCAGGGCGAGCGCCGAGGCGTCCATGAAGTGGATGATGTCGTCCACGAGCGACTTGAACGCCGCCGTGTAGGCGGGGACGTGCCTATCGATCTTGCCTTCCGCGTCCAGGGCGGTCGTCGTGATCTCGAGCCCGTCCTGGGCGGGGATCGCTACGATGTTGTACTGGACCTCGTTCGCGGAGCCCGAGGCCAGCATGGCGCTGGTCACGGTGCCGGTGGCCGGATCGAACGTGAAATCGTGCCCCTCCTGCATCATTCCGAGCACCGCGGCGCCGACGAGCAGATCCGCGTCCGGGTTCTGGATCCGGAAGGTCGCGTCCTTCTGCGTGGCGCCGCACGCCGCGGCGAGGGCGGCCAGCGCGGTTGCCAGCGCGAAACCGAGAGCGTATCGTTCCAACATTTCACACTCCTTTTTCAGTCGAACGCCATCCCCGCCGCCGGCGATTACGCCGTGATCGTCTTCGCGATGAGGTCCATGTCGTTGAGCGCGCCGGCCTGCGCGACGATGGCGCCCGGCAGATCCGCCTTCTCGATGAGCGCCGCGATCTTGGCCGCGTCGAAGAGCCCGGAGCCCGCGAACAGCTCGAGCAGGCGCACCGGTACGCTCACAGCGACCTCGGCGGCCCACACGCGGGCCTGGGCGCGCAGGAGATCGTCACCCTTGGAGGCGGCCTCGCACAGGGCGACCGCGGTCTCCGCGTCCGCCATGGCGAGCGCGAGCTCGAACACGCCGTGCTGCTGCCGCGTCAGCTTGCCGTGGAACGCGGCGATCGTGCACTCGGACAGGAAGCGCGCGGCCTTGGCCACCAGGTGGCCGTTCACCGCCTCGAGGCCGGCGACGCGCTCCGCGAGCCCGTTGTAGAAGCCGCCCTTGGACTTGACGTTCTCGCGCATCCTGAACACGCCGATGATGTTCTGCTGGATCTCGGAGGTGCCCTCGTAGATCGTGAGGATGCGCGTGTCGCGCTTGATCTTCTCGACCTCGTACTCGGCGCAGTAGCCGTAGCCGCCGTGCGCCTGGATCGCCGCCTCGGCCGCCGCGTTTCCCGCCTCGGTGGCAAACAGCTTCGCGACCGAGCCCTCGACTTGCCGATCCGTCTCGCTCGAATCGAGCAACCCCGCGACGTACTCGATGTACGCCTGCGCCGCCGCGAGCTTCACGCTGTGCGGCACGAGCAGCTTGTGCGTGTACCCCTGCTTCTCGCACAGGTACGTGCCGAACTGCTTGCGCTCCTTGGAGTAGGCGATCGCCTTCCCGAGCGCGGACAGGCCGCCGCCCAGGCCGAACGCCGCCACCATGAGCCGGGTGAAGCCGAACACCTCGTTCGACTGTTTGATCCCCTCCCCCTCCTTGGTGCCGACGATGTTCGCGGCCGGGACGACGACGTCCTCGAGCACGACCTGCGAGGTATTGGACAGGCGGATTCCGTGCTTCTCCTCCTGCTTGCCGGGCGAAAGGCCGGGGGTGTTGCGCTCCACGACGAAGAACGTCGGGCCGCCCTCGGCCTTCGCCAGGATCGTGTACAGATCGGCGATCGCCCCGTTCGAGATGAACTGCTTGACGCCGTTCAGCTTGTAGTGCGTGACGTTCCCGCCCGCGTCGCAGATCCGCTCGGCCTTGGTCTTCAGGTTCTCCACGTTGGATCCGGCCTCGGGCTCGGTGACGCCGTACGCCACGATCAACCCCTCGTTCGCGATGCGCGTCATCCACTTCTGCTTCTGCTCGTGCGTGCACCCGACGCGGATCGGATCCGTGCCGAGCGCGACCGCGAGCATCGACGTGGCCACGCCGAGATCGATCTTCGCGAACTCGCAGGACAGCCGGTACACGTCGTACGCGCCGCCACCCATGCCGTCGTACTCGGCCGGGATGAACACGAGGTGGAGCCCGACCTCCTCGCTCAGCATGCTGCGAACCACCTCCGCCGGGCACACGTCCGTCCGATCCCACTCGTGCCGCTTGTCGAACGGCATCTCGCGCTCGGCGAACTCCTTGAGCGTGCCGAGGATGATCTCCAGATCCGCCGGGTCGAGTCTCTTGAGCTCCATCGCATTCGCCTTTCTTGAGGCGCCCAGCCTACGGGTTCGACCGACGCAGTGTCAACCGCCGGGCGCGGGCGTGACAACCGGTCATGGCCGGCGGCCGGCATTTGACATTTTGTCCCAAAAGGGATGTCGCGCTGCGACTACGCGTTTCAACCATTAGAAATCGTTTTAGTTTTTCGATGGCCCAGGCGGCACGAGACTTGCAGATTTCTCAAACACTATGAAACGAAATCCATCTGGAATCGGTCTCATCCTCGCCTTGGCCGTCTTCCTGTTCGTCGGGCAGGCGGGCTTCGCGGCGGCCGCGCAGACCAAGCCGAAGGGTGGTGCCGCGGACGGCGTGGAGGTCGACGACAACGGCGCCGTGCCGGGAACGAACGTCCGCCCGACGCCAGGCGTTCTGCGCGCCCGCGACATCAAGAAGAAGGTCCCCGGAGCCGCGGCGTCGGCCCAGTCGGCCCCCGGAAAGACCGGGAGCGCGGCCGGCAAGAAGGGTGCAGGCGCGGCGAGCGGAGGCGATCCGGCAGGGGGGTCCGGCGGCGCGACCGGCGCCACCCCGGCAGGAGGGTCCGGCGGCGCGATCGGCGATCCAACCGATCCCTGGGGCAACGTCAAAGACGCGGGCGAAATGGCCATCGGGATCGACTACCAGAAGCCGAAGCCCGGGACGCGGTTCGCGTTCAACCTCGTCGATGCGGATCTCATCGAGCTCATCAAGATCATCGGCAACATCACCGGGAAGAGCTTCATCCTCGGCGGCAAGGCGCCGAACATCAAGGCGACGATCTACGCGCCGACGAAGATCACGGCCGAGGAAGCCTACCAGGCGTTCCTCAGCGTGCTCCAGGTCAACGGCCTCGTCGTCGTGCCGGCCGGGCGCTACCTCAAGATCCTTCCCGTGGGCGGCTCGACGCAGCAGAACACGCCGGTCCTCACCGGAACCGCTCCGGCGCGCGACCAGATCGTCACGCAGTTGTACCCGCTCCAGAACGTCGCCGCCGAGGATCTCGCCCCGGTGCTCGACCGGTTCAAGTCGCAGGACGGCGACATCACGGTATACGCGCCGACCAATACGCTCATCATCACGGACTACGGCACGTCCATCCGCAGGCTGCTCAAGTTCGTCGCGCTCCTCGACGTGCCCGGCACGGGCGAGAAGATCTGGATCGAGCCGGTCAACTATGCGTCGGCGACCGAGCTCGCCGATAGGATCATGCAGATCTTCGATCAGGCGGGCGGTGGTTCCGGCAAGGCGGCCGGCGCGTCTGCGGCAGGCACGACGACTCGCCCGAAGAAAGGCAAGGCCGCGGCGGCGGAAAGCGGCGGCGTCTTCGGAGAGCGCGACGGCGAAACCAAGATCTCCAAGATCATTCCCGACGAGAGGACGAACTCGCTCATCATCGTCGCGTCGGAGCACGCCTACCTGCGCATCCTCGAGCTCGTGAAGATGCTCGACGTCCCGATCGCGGGCGAGGGCACGCTGCACGTCCACAAGCTCCAGCACGCGGACGCCACCGAGCTCGCCAAGACGCTGAGCAACCTGTCGCGCCAAGCGGGCGGCTCCACTGCGGGGCGCAAGAAGGAGGGCGGCAAGGCCGCGGCGCCGGCGGCGGCGGCGATCGGCGAAGGCGCGGCGCTGTTCGAGGGCGAGATGCAGATCTCGGCCGACAAGGCGACGAACTCTCTCGTCATCGTTTCGTCGCTTCGGGACTACCTGAGCCTGAAAACAGTCATCGAGATCCTCGACACGATGCAGCGCCAAGTGTTCGTTGAAGCCGTAATCATGGAGGTTAGCCTCGACAAGAACCGAGACATCGGGCTCGGTGTGCACGGCGGCAATACAGTCGGTTCGGGCAACGACCAGTCGCTGGTTTACGGTTCGTCCCAGACCGGCGATTCGTCCAACTCTTTCTCACAGGTGCTGAGCGTGCCAGCGCTGACCGGCCTCGCCGCGGGGGTCGTCGGTCCGGAGATCGACGGCTCGGAGGACATCGTCGGCGTGTCGGTGCCGGCGTTCGGCGTCGCCCTGCACGCGCTTCAGACGAACTCGGATGTCAACGTCCTCTCCACGCCGCACATCCTCGCGACGGACAACATCGAGGCGTCGATCCAGGTCGGCGAGAACGTCCCGGTCCAGCAGGGAATGAACGCGTCGTCGCTCCTGGGCTCCTTGGGCGGCCGAACGAACACCGACTCGACCAGCGCGTTGACCGGGCTCGCCGCGCTCAGCGGTTACGGCGGGCTCGGCAGCTCCATCGGCCGGCAGAACGTCGGCATCACGCTCAAGGTGACGCCACACATCAACGACGACAACCAGGTGCGACTCGAGATCGATCTCGAAATCAGTGAGGTGAAATCGATCGATCCGATCACGGGCCCTACGATCTCCAAGCAGAACGCGGTCACGACATCGGTTGTGGCGGATCAACAGACAATCGTCATCGGCGGCCTCATCACGGACAACCAGGTCGAGACGACCACGAAGGTCCCGGTGCTCGGCGACATCCCGATCCTGGGGATGCTTTTCCGGCACAAGAGCAGCCTGACGAAGAAGCGCAACCTCCTCATCTTCCTGACGCCGTACATCGTGCGAAGCGCGGAGGACTTCAGGGAGATCTTCAGCCGCAAGATGGCCGAGCGGCGGGAGTTCATCGAAAGGTACACCGCGTTCGAGTACCACAGGTACGATCCGCATCTCGACTGGTCGCGGACGAACGGCGCCATCGCCGTGGTCGATCAGGTGATTGGCCAGGCCCAGAAGGACGAGGAGCTGCGGCAGATGAGCACCGGCGTCCCCGCGGACGGCCACAACCCGAAGTCTCCCATCGAGTTGCCGCCGGGGATGCGCATCGGCGAGGGCGTCGGCGAGGGCGACGAAACGAGCGGGGCGCCGTCGGAGCCGGTCGAGGTGATGACGCCACCCGGGTTCGTCCGCGAGCAGGGGAGAAACGTGCCTTGACCGCGCCGCGCGACATGTTCATCGGCGAGATGCTCGTCGAGCAGGGGGCGCTGACCGCCGCTCAACTCGAGACGGCGCACGGGGCGCTCGCAGAGAAGGGCGGCACGCTCGTCGAGCACCTCGTCTCCTCACAGATCATGGAGGAGAAGCAGCTGTGGCGGGCCGTCGCCGCGGCGATGGGGCTGGACCACCTCGAGGCGATCCGCAACGAGGACGTCGACAGCACTCTCATCGCGGATCTGCCCATCGGCTTCGCCAAGGCAAACCGGGTCCTGCCGCTCAAGGAGTCCGCCGACGGCGTGCGCGTCGCGTGCGCCAACCCGTTCGACATCCCGTCGCTCGACGCGGTGCAGGCGATTCTCGGCCGCCCGATCGAGGCGGTCGTTGCACCCGGCGACGCCATCGTAGAGGCCATCAACACGGTCTACGAGCGCTCGGCCAAGGGCGCGGATCTCGACGGCGAAGGCGTGGCCGACGAAGAGGAGCTCACCGATCTCATCGACGTCGAAGACGAGGCGCCGATCATCCGCTGGGTCAACACGCTGTTTTTTGAAGCGGTGAAGAAGCGCGCGAGCGATATCCACATCGAGCCGCTCGAGCGGGAGGTCGGCGTCCGTTTCCGCGTCGACGGCGTCATGTACGTCGCAAAGACCGCGAAGAAGGCGTTCCTCCCGTCCATCATCTCCCGCGTGAAGATCCTCGCGAAGCTGAACATCGCCGAGAAGCGGCTTCCGCAGGACGGCCGCATCGGGCTCAAGATCGCGGGCAAGAGCATCGACGTCCGCGTGTCCACCATCCCGACGAGCCAGGGAGAGCGCGTCGTGATGCGTCTGCTCGACAAGCAGTCGGTGCTCCACGACGTCGAGGATCTCGGGTTCTGGCCGGATCACTACCACCTGTTTCACAGCCTCATCCGGAGGCCCCACGGCATCATCCTCGTCACCGGCCCGACGGGCTCGGGGAAGACGACGACGCTGTACGCGGGCCTCCAGCAGATCAACACGCCCGACAAGAACATCCTCACGGTCGAGGATCCGGTCGAGTACGACATCGAGGGGATCGGGCAGATGCACGTCAACCCGAAGATCGACCTCACGTTCTCGAACGGGCTGCGCGCATTCCTCCGTCAGGATCCGGATGTCATCATGGTCGGCGAGATCCGCGATCGCGAGACCGCAGAGATCGCGATCCAGTCGTCGCTCACCGGCCACCTCGTGCTGTCCACGATCCACACGAACGATGCGCCCGGCGCGCTCACACGGCTCGTGGAGATGGACATCGAGCCGTTCCTCGTCGCCTCTTCGATCATCGGCATCCAGGCGCAGCGGCTCGTGCGCGTGCTGTGCCCGTCCTGCAAGGAGCTGTACGACGTGACGCGTGATCAGCTCATCGAGCTGGGCGTGAATCCCGACAACCCGTACGAACCGTCGTCCGCCCCGAAGACGCCCGTATACCAGGCGGCGGCGGCCAAGGTGCCCCCCATCCGCCCGCTCCGACCCGGCAGGGTCTCTCTCTACCGGGCCGTCGGGTGCGACGAGTGCCTCGGCACGGGCTACGTCGGCCGGACCGGCCTGTACGAGCTCGTGATGATCACCGACGACATCAGGACGAACATTCTGCGCAACTCCGACTCGAACACGATCAAGCGGGTCGCCAAGGCGGAGGGAATGGTGAACCTGCGCGACGACGGCGCGCGCAAGGTGCTCACCGGGACGACGACCATCGAGGAAGTGCTGCGCGTGACGCACGTGGACGAGAACTGAAGGCGGGGCAAGGGCAGTGCCACTCTACCAGTACCAGGGGATCCGCAGGGCCGACGGCCGCAACGTCCATGGGACGCGCGACGCCGACAACGAGAAGGCCCTGCGCACCGCGCTCAAGCGCGACGGGATCCTCATCTCGGAGCTCTCCGAGAAGGGCACGGCCGAAGACCGGCGCGCGGTGGATTTCAGGAAGCTCCTCTTCAAGCGCGTGAAGAAGACGGACGTGGAGCTCGCCACCCGCCAGCTCGCCACGCTGACGCGCTCCGGGATCTCGCTCGTGGAAGCGCTCAACGCGATCATCGATCAGAGCGACAAGCCGGATCTCAAGACCGCGCTCATAGACGTGCGCGATCAGGTCAACCAGGGCATGAGCCTCGCCGATGCGTTCGGCCGCCACCCCAAGTACTTCGACACGCTGTACTGCAACATGGTGAACGCGGGCGAGCAATCGGGGACCATCGAGCAGGTGCTCGGACGGCTCGCGGACTTCATGAGCGCGCAGAACCGCCTGAAGGGGAAGGTGATGTCCGCCATGGCCTACCCGGCGGTCATGGGCGTCATGGGGGTCATCATCATATCGGTCATGATGGTGGTCGTCGTCCCGAAGATGACCTCCATCTTCCAGACCTTCGGCGAGGAGATGCTGCCGTTGCCGACGCGGGCGCTCATCGCGACGAGCGATTTCATACAGGGCTTCTGGTGGCTCCTGCTCGCGCTCTTCGTGATCGCGATCGTCGGCTTCAGGAAGTGGAAGAAGACCAGGTCCGGGGAGATCAAGTGGCATAAGTTCGTGCTCTGGGCGCCCCTGTTCGGGAAGCTGAGCATGATGGTCGCGGTATCGCGCTTCTCGAAGACGCTCGCAACGCTCCTGTCCTCCGGCGTGCCGCTGCTCACCGCCATGGACATCACGAAGGGCGTGCTCGGCAACTCCGTGCTCCAGCAGGTCATCGTGGACGCGAGCTCGTCGATCCGCGAGGGTGAGAGCATCGCCGAGCCGCTCAAGGCGTCCGGGCGGTTCCCGCCGATGGTGACGCACATGATAGCGGTCGGCGAGAGATCGGGGCAGCTCGAGGAGATGCTCGAGAACGTGGCGCTGTCGTACGACACCCAGGTGGACAACAGCGTCGCGACCCTGACGTCGCTCCTCGAGCCGCTGATGATCGTCTTCATGGGGATCGGCGCAGGCAGCATCGCCGCGGCGATCCTGATGCCGCTGATGCAGATGAGCGAGTTCGTGCAATGAGGAAAAAGGGGGGCATCGTGCTCGGGGACAAGGACCGCCGACCGCAGGCACTCGGCCAGTGGGGGAGGCGCCTCAAGTGGGCGGTCGTGGCGTTCGGCGTTCTGAGCTGCGCCGGGCTGTCGGTGAGCAGCATCGACGAGGAGATGCGCGTGCGGCAGGCCGAGCTCGACGTCTCGCGGATCGGCCACGCGGTGCGCCTCTTCCGCGCCGACGCGAACCGATGCCCGTCCGGCCTCGCGGAGCCCGAGACGCCGCCGGACGGAATCGCACCGTACCTGCGGGTGGAGAACGATCCGTGGGACAGGCCGTACCGCCTGGATTGTCCCGCGCGCAGCGATCCGACCGAGGTGGACGTCGTCTCGGGCGGGCCGGACGGGGACGTGACCGCGGCTGACAACATCTCGAGCCTGTAGGACGGACTCGAATAGGACTTCCCAAAGGAGGGACAGAAAATGGACGACAGGAGCACGGGAATTCGGAACGTCGCGGTGCGACGGGCGGCCGAGCGCGGCATGACGCTCATCGAGATCATGATCGTCATCCTCATCATGGCGATGATCGCAACGGGCGTCTCCCTCGCGGTGGTGTCGCGGCTCAACGCGGCACAGGAGAAGGACGCGCGCATCGGCGCGTGCACCATCCGCTCCGCGGTGCAGATGTACATCGCCGAACACCCGCGCAAGTGCCCGTCGCTGGAGGATCTGAAGGACGGCTACCTCGACGCCGCGAAGGGCGCGCAGGATCCTTGGGAACAGGACTACGTCGTCGACTGCGCCGGCAACGCGAAGGATCCGGACGTGTACTCCCTCGGCCCGGACGGCCAGAGCGGCGAACCGATACGTTGCGAGAAAGAGAAGAGCAAGGACTAGGGACACCATGGGACGGACGAGGCAGAGCGGGCTGACGCTGATCGAGGTGATGGTCGTCATCGTGATCGTCGCGCTCGCCACGACGGGGATCGCGCTCGGAGCGGGCGCGGTCACGCGGGCCGACCTGCGCTCATCGGCCTCGACGCTCGTCGCGGCCTCGCGGTTCGCCTACTCCCGATCGGTCACGCAGGGGCTGACGACGCGCATCGTGCTCGACTTCGACGCGCGGACCATACAGGTGCAGGAAACGACCGGGCGCGTCGTGCTCCAGCGCGACGACGCGACGGGCTCCGGGCTCCACCGGGAGGACGCGCCGGACCTCGATCCTGACGCCGGGACCGACGACGTCGCGGCGCCCGTGATGATGCCCGCGGGCTCCGGGAACGCGGCAGGTGACGCGCTCGGCCTGAGCGGCGACATGAGCGCGGGTGGCACGACCTCGACCGGTGGCGGGCTGCTCGGCGGGCTAATGGGCGGCATGACGAGCGGCCAGATCACGGACCCGTTCCTCGCGGCACTCGCGCGGGGCGCGTCGGGCGACGTGACCGGCGGCAAGGCGGGCTACCGCGGCCCGAAATTCCAGCCCGCGGAGGGCAAGAGCGGCGAGCCCCGGGAGCTCTCGGGCGACTCGGGCTTCCTCAAGGTGTTCTCGCCCCACGAGCGGCAGCCGCGCGAGGACGGCAAGGCGTACGTCTACTACTTCCCGGGCGGGGTCACGGAGCACACGATCGTGCAGCTCGCGGACGGCGACGAGGAGAACCCGCACGTCTACTCGGTCGAGATCCACCCGTTGAGCGGCCGCGCCCAGATCCACGACTTCGCGCTCGAGCCCGAGGAGGAGCTCGACAAGCTGCAGGAGGCGGAGGAATGAGAACCTGCCCCCTCGTTCCCCCTCCCGAGCCGGGAGGGGGAGGCACCCGGGCTGCTCCCTTTCCCGCAACGGGAAGGGGCCGGGGGATGGGTCACGGCTTCACCATCATCGAGGTGATGGTCGCGATGCTGATCTTCGCGGTCGCGATCGTGTCGATCTTCGGTGCCCAGTTCTCGGCGATCTCCACGACCGAGTTCGCGCGCCACACGACGATGGCGACCGAGCTCGCGCGCTGCCGCATGAGCGAGCTCGAGCTCGAGTTCGTGCAGAACGGCGGGTTCGAGGAGGGTGACGTCACGCAGTCCGGCACGTGCTGCGAGGCGCTCGAGAACGACCCGAGCGCCGCGGACTACACCTGCCGGTGGGAGATCAAGACGATCGTGCTCCCGGACGCGAGCCAGCTCATGGCGGGCGGCGCGGACGGCGGCCTTGGCGGCGGGATGTTCGGGGACATGATCGGCGGCGGCATGGGTGACGAGGCGAGCGGCGACGAGGCGGCGGGCGCGATGGGGCTGGACATGGTGTCGTCGTTCCTCCCCATGGTCGCCGATCTGCTCGAGCAGGCGATCCGGCGCGTGACCGTGACCGTGGAGTGGCAACTCTCTGGCGGCGCGGAGCGCGAGCTCTCGGTGGTCCAGTTCGTCACGCACCCCACGCAGGGGGTGCTGGGGATGGCGCAGGGGGCGAAGGCGGCCGGCGACTTGGCGGAGCAATTGGGTCTTGGCGAGCAGACGGAGAACCTCGACGGTGAGCGCGGGGCGAAGGGGATGTAGGTGGAGAGACGAGGCTCAGAAGGCGGCTTCACGCTGATCGAGGTGCTCATCGCCCTGTCGGTGACGAGCATGATCGCCATCGCGATCTGGGCGGCGTCGAGCCAGACGGCGCGCACGCGAGAGCTCGTGCAGGAGGCGCACGACAAGCACCACCAGGTGCGGGTGGCCTTCGACATGCTGACGCGCGACCTCACGTCCTCGTTCCTCTCCCTGCACCGCGCGCAGCTCGATCCCACCCACGACACGGTGTTCATCGGCGAGGATCACGGCGACACGGATCGCGTGGACTTCGCGGCGTTCACCCACGAGCGGCGCTATTTCGACGTCAAGGAATCGGATCAATGCGAGGTCGGGTACTTCCTCGCGCCCGACAGGGAGGAGCCCGAGCGGATGAACCTCGTGCGCCGGGAGTCGCCGGTGCTCGACACCGAGCCGCTCGAGGGCGGACAGCTCCTCGTGCTCATCGAGGACGTAACCGCGTTCGACCTGCAGTACTTCGATTTCGTGATGAACGAGTGGCAGGACGCCTGGGACACGACGGAGGCGACCGGCGAGGCGGGAGTGCTCCCGATGCAGGTGCGCATCCGGATCGTCGCCCGCGACCGTCGCGGCCAGGACGTCGCCTACGCCACGCAGATCCCGATCCCGATGCGCACGCCTATCCTGAAGGAGGGCTACGTGCCGGGCGCGCCCCTGGTGGTGTCGCATTGAGGCGCGCGACCCAAATGCGCCGCCAGCGCGGCATGGCGCTCGTGCTCGTGCTCATCGCGCTCACGGTGCTCGGCGCGATGACCGTCGACCTCATGGAGGACAACAGCGTGTCCGTCATGTCGACGGTGAACGCGCGGGACGCGCTCAAGGCCGAGTACATCGCTCGATCCGGCGTGAACCTGAGCCGGCTCATGCTGTCCGTGCAGCCGCTGCTCGGCGAACAGTTCAACTTCCCGTTCTGGCAGTTCGCGGACGTCATCCTCGAGCCGTTCACCTCGTCGCCGGACGAGGGCCGAGGCGACGAGGACGGCGAGCATGGCGCCGAGGATGAGGGCGGGAGCATGCTGACGGACATGACCGGGATCGATCTTTCGGGCGCGGAGGGGCTCGGGCTGCCCGCCGGCGAGGAGCTCGCCGTGAAGATCACGGACGAGGACAGCAAGATCCAGGTCAACCTCAGCCAGGCCGTTCCGCACGCCCGCGACCTCGCCGTGCAGCAGCTCCTCATGCTCATGTCGCCGCCGCAGTACGACGAGATGTTCGACCGCAACACGGGCTCCGACAGGTTCTTCGGCCGGGAGGACATCGTCTGCGAGGTGATTGACTGGGCGGATCCGGACGAGGAGCTGTGCGATCTGTCCGGCGGCGAGGACGCCACGTACTACGACAACCCGGACGCGCCGTACCTGCGGAAGAACGCGCCGTACGACAGCCTCGAGGAGCTGCACCTCGTCGAGGGGATCGGCGACGACTTCTGGTCCGCGTTCGTCGACCCGGACTCCACGGATCCGGAACGCCGCGTCATGACCGTCTGGGGCAAGGGGCGCGTGAACGTCAACACCGCCTCGTCGCAGACCCTGCTCGCCGAGGCGTGCTACCTCGCGTCGGACGAGTCCGGCGTGAGTCCCTGCGGCGATTTCACCGTCCAGCTCAACCTCATGCAGATCATCCAGGGCATACTCTTCGTCCGGACGCTCATGCCGTTCGGCAGCGCGGGAGATTTCGTCAAGGCGATCGAGAACCCGCAGGAGGCGCTGTTCGGGCTCGTCCCGACCTCCGGCGTGCCGCTTGCCAACAAGAAGCGCGCGCGGCAGGTGCTCACGGCGCAGAGCACCGTGTTCTCCATCTACTCGGAAGGGAACGTGGGCAACGCGCGCCGGCGCATTCACGTAGTCGTGGACATGGAGGGGCTCGACATGCTCGATCCGACGAAGTCGGTCTCCGCTTCGGGCGGCAAGGTGCTGTACTGGAGGATGGACTAGGGATGGGCCAGAACGTCATAGGGCTCGATCTGGGCAGCCACAGCGTGAAGGCGGTCGCGCTGAAGCTCGGGCTGCGCGGCAGCGAGGTCGTCGCGGCACAGGTCGAGCCGGTGCTCCTCGGCGACGACGGCTCGGCGTCCGAGGCGGAGGTTTTCGCGGCGGCCGGGCGGCTCATCGCGCGGCTCGAGCTCGGGGCCGAATCGCTGCACTGCGCGGTGCCGGGGGATGCGGCGACCCTCCGCACGGTCGTCCTCCCCGCGGGCGCGGTGCGGCGCATCGAGCAGGTCCTCAAGTTCGAGCTCGACGAGGCGCTGCCTTTCGACATCGAGGACGCGGTTTTCGACTGGGTCGAGCGCGGGCGATCGGCGGAGGGGGTGTCGCTCCTCACGGCGGTCGCTCGCACGGAGCGGGTCAAGGCGATCGTGGACGGCGTGACCGCAGCTGGCTTCGACCCGCGGGAGATCGGCGTGGCCCCGCTGGCGTACGCCGTCGACCTCGCGCAAGGCGAAGGCACGGAGCCGACGGCGGTGGTCGACGTCGGCCACCTGCGGACCAACGTCCTCGTCGCCGGTGAAGAGGTGACGACGTCGCGCACGATCCTCCGCGGAGGCCGCGATCTCACGACGCGCCTCGCCGAGGCCGGGCACCTGCCGTTCCACCTCGCGGAGCAGAACAAGCACCGCGAAGGGCTGTCCGGACGGGTCGGTCAGATCCTCGCCGAGGCGCTGAAGCCCCTCGTCCGCGAGATCCGGAACACGCTCGCAGGGCACGTGGCCGCTGGCGGCAAGCGCGTCCGGCGGGTCCTCCTGTGCGGCGGCGGCGCGGCGATGGTCGGCTTCGACCAGTACCTCTCGAACGAGCTCGGCCTCCAGGTCGAGAGGTGGGGCGTGGCGCTCCCTGCGACCGCGGCGGCCTCCGGATCCATAGCGGCCGAGGCGCTGGTGCTCGCCCACTCCCTCGCGCGGCGCGAGAGCCAGGATCGGTCGAAGCGCCTGAACCTCCGGCGCGGAGCGCTCGCGTTCCGTGGCGACACCGCGCACATGCGGCGCCGCCTCATCCTCGCCGCGGTGTTCCTGCTCGCAGTGACAGGGGCGTGGATCTTCTCGAGCTACGCCGAGTACCGCGTGCTCGTCGGCGCGGCCGAGGCGCAGGAGGAACGGCTCAAGCAGGAGACGCTCCGCTACTTCGGAAGGGAGCTCGTCGACGAGGAGCAGATCAAGAAGCTCGCCGGCGGGAATCAGGCGGCGGAGGCGCCCATCCCGATCCGGGACGCGTTCGAGGTGCTCGTGGAGCTGTCGAAGCGCATCCCGACGACCGTCGTGCACGATATCGAGCTGCTCGACATCAAGCCGAAGCGGGTCACCATCCGCGCGCTCGTCGACGCGGAGCTCCGGCCGGCGGACGCGGACGACACCTCCGAGCCGGGCGACAGCGACGAGGACAGGGAAGCCGCCGGCGAGGAGCTGCAGCTCTCGCCGACAGACCTCATCCAGCAGAAGCTGTCCGAGTTCAAGGAGTGCTTCACGGCGATCCGCATAGGGAAGGTGCAGACCCACGGCGAACGACGCAGCTACCAGATGGACATCGACAGCAAGTGCCCTTAGGAGTGTGAGCCGATGGCTTTGTCCGTGCGAAACATGATTGCCGGGATGTCCGCCCGAGAGCGGAAGATGGCCGCGGGCATGGTCGCCGCCATGGTTCTCGTCGCGGTTTTTCTCGTCGCCTTCTTCGTCCAATCCGCGATCGACGACATCGAGGAGGAGAACGCGAGCCGCGCCACGACGCTGCGCTACGTCGCCCTCAAGGGGCCCGAGCGCCTGGCGGCGGCGGCGGATCAGCGGGCCGAGGCGCGCGGAAAGGAGAAGCCGCCCCCGCTGCGGACCTTGGTCGACGGCGTCGTGAAGAAGATCGGCATGCCGGATCCGGACACCAAGGAGCTGCCCGATCAGAGCCGCGACAACGCGTGGACCGAGCACGGCGTCGAGGTCGCATGGCGCGAGGTCTCCCTCGAGCAGCTGACCGAGTTCATGGAGGAGGTGGAGGGCAACCGGCGGAGGTTCCCGATCGCCGTCACGCACCTCGAGGTCCGCAAGCGCCGGCCCGGCGAGAACGCGTTCGACGTGACCATCGCGATTTCGACGTACGAAAACACCACGGAGGCCCCCGCTCCCGAGGACGACGAGGACGAGAAGCAAGCCCCGGAGGCGCGCCGATGATGCTCTCCTCCACACAGTGGCGCATCGTCAAGCTCGTCGGCTACCCGGCGTTCTTCCTCCTGTGCTTCGCGGTGTTCATGTTCTGGACCTTCCCGGTCGACAGGTTCAAGCCGCAGATCGAGGAGAAGCTCGCGGCGACGCTCGGGCGCGAGGTGGGCATCGGCGAGGTGTCGATGTCGCTCACCGGCTCCTTCACGCTCGAGGCGGTCGAGATCGGGACGGCGTCCGAGGCGGGCGAGGTGGACAGGGAGGCCGCGGCGATGGCCGAGTTCGAGCGGATCGCCGCCGGCGGGGACACCGACGAGGACGGCAAGCCCGCCGAGAAGCCGGCGCCCAAGCCGAAGTACCTCATCGAGGAGATCGAGATCGACGTCGGATTCATCGATTTCCTTTTTGGCCAGCTCGACGTGGAGGTGGAGGCGGAGCTGCTCGGCGGGGAGATCGCGATCTCGTACGAGGGGCCCCTCGGCGGCGAGGACGAGGTGCTCCCGCCGAGAACCGGCGCGGCGCGGCGCGCGGCGGAGATCGCACGGCGCAGCCAGGCGGCGCCTCCCGTTGCGGCGCCCGACGGCGAGACGCCGGACGCGGAAGCCGAGGCGGAGGCCGAGGGCGGAGAGCCGGTCGCCCTGTCCGTCCAGGCCACCGGCATCCAGCTCCGCCAGATCCACGATCTGCGGCGAAAGGTCCCCGTGGCGGTCGGCGGCGCGCTCGATGTCCGCGTCGAGCTGACATCGGAGACCGGCCGGCTCGCGGACTTCGACGGGCGGATCTCCGTCGCGGCGAGGCAGCTGAAGGTCGGCGACAGCAAGAACCCCGCGACCATCGGCGGCATGCCGATGACCGTCGACGAGGTGCTGGTCTCGGAGCTGGCGTGGGAGATCGACGTGAAGAAGGGCGTCGGCGCGGTGGAGAAGTTCACCGTCGCGTCGGCCGACTTCGACGCCAAGATTGAGGGCACGATCTCTTTTGCGGATCCGTTCTCGCGCAGCCGCCTGGACCTCTACCTCACGTTCAAGCTCCTCGAGGGCTACGCCAAGAGGAGCCCGACCGCGCAGATGGTGGTATCGACGCTCCCGGAGCTGAGCAGCGATTTCAGGCGCGCGCTGCGCTCGGACGGGTACTTCGGCTTCAGGTATCGCGGCGTCTTGGGGTCGGCGCAGTTCACGCCGGCGAAGGTATATCGCGGCAAGGGCACCCGCGAAGCGGAGCGGGCGGAGCGCAGGGCGAAGCGCACGGCCGCCACACCGAGCGCACGCGCAGGGGATCGGACGGCAGGACGCGGCACGGCGTTGGACGAGAGAGCCGCTGGAGCGGGCGACGTCGATCCTTCGGGGATGACGCGCGAGGAGCGGTTTCCCGATCTCAAGCCGCCTTCCGGCAGCGGCCCGTACGGAGTCGATCCGGTGCCGCTGCCGACCGCCACCGATCGACCCCAGAACCAGCCCGACGAAGGGCGGCGGTTCGACGCCGAAGCCCGCGCGCTGCCGGAGCCGCCCGCCGAGGAGGTCGAGGAGCCGCTGCTCGAGCCCGAACCGGAGCGCGTCGAGGAGCAGCCGGGGGAGCAGCCAGAGGAACAGCCGGGGGAGCAGCCAGAGGAGGAGGAGGAGGGTGAGGGCGAGGCGCAGGAGGCTCCGGAGCAGTAGGCCGATTCCGCACCTGTCGATCGCCCGCCCGGCTTTTGTTGCATGGAAACGCTCTTCGCCGTCACCGCACCGGGCCTCGAGCGCCTGGCCGCCGACGAGCTGCGCACCGCAGCTGTCGTGCCGGAGGATCGGGCCGTTCTGACCCTCGCGGGCGGCGCCGCGTTCGAGGGTGACACGGCCGCGCTGTACCGCGCGAACCTCCTGTCGCGCACCGCGAGCCGCGTGCTCGTGCGCCTCCCCGCGTTCCACGCGGCTGCGTTCTCGGAGCTGCGCAAGAAGGCGGCGCGCCTGCCCTGGGAGCGCTTCCTCCCGCCTGGTAGAGCCTTGGCGGTGCGCGCGACGTGCCGCGGATCGAAGCTCTACCACTCGGACGCGGTCGCGGAGCGCGTGGCGGCGGCCGTCGGGGATCGGCTCGGGATCGCGTCGCCCCGGGTCAAGCCGGCGGGTGACGACGCCGAGGATCCCGCGCAGCTCGTCCTCGTGCGGATCGTCGACGACCTCTGCGAGGCGAGCGTCGACTCCTCGGGCGCCCTGCTCCACCGCCGCGGCTACAGGCTCGCGGTGGCCAAGGCGCCCCTGCGCGAGACGCTCGCGGCCGGGGCGATCCTCGCGTCGGGCTGGGATCGCGCCTCGCCGCTGTTCGATCCGTTCTGCGGCTCCGGCACCATCCCGATCGAGGCCGCGCTGCTCGCGCAGGGTCTCGCGCCCGGACGCAACCGGCGGTTCGCGTTCATGGATTGGCCGTGCTTCGACGAGGCGCTGTGGCGAGCGGTTTCAGCGGAGGCGGCGATCCGAAGGGCGGCACCAGCGCCGTTCATCGTCGGCTCGGATCGGGACGCGGGCGCGATCCGAGCGGCCGGGGAGAACTCCGCGCGCGCCGAGGTCGATGGGCTCGTCCGCTTCGCGCACCGCGCCGTGTCTGCAATCGAGCCGCCCGCCGGCCCCGGCTGGATCGTCACGAACCCGCCGTACGGCCGCCGCCTGGGCGCGGATCGGGATCTGCGCGATCTCTACACGCGGCTCGGCGACGTGCTGCGCGAGCGCTGCGCCGGGTGGCGCGTCACGATCCTGTGCTCCGATCTCTATCTGCTCCGCCGCACCCGCCTCGACCTCGACACCGCCCTCACCTTCTCCCACGGCGGGCTCCGGGTGCGGGTGGGGAGAGGGGTGGTAGGGTGACCGCCGCCCGTCGCCACTTTCCTCAAACTGTGCCATAAACATCGTCATGCCTTTCATGAAACGACTGTTCGGAGATCCGCCGAAGCTCGAGAAGGACACGACGTTCGCGTCGAAGTCGACTTACAAGCTCCTCTCCCGGATCGGGCGCGGCGGCATGGGCGAGGTCTGGAAGGCCGAGCGCACGAGCGCAGGCGGCCACACGCAGACCGTGGCCGTGAAGTTCCTCACCGAGACGACGACCGGCCAGGCCTCGCTCGCGGCCGAGGCGCTGCGCATGTCGCGGCTCACCCACGACAACATCGTCCAGTACCTCGACTCGGGCGTCGACGAGGCGGGCCGCGTGTTCGTCGCGATGGCGTTCGTCGAGGGGCTCGATCTCGACGGGCTGCGGGAGTTATGCGGCGTCGGCACGGACCGCGCGTTCAAGGGGCAGGTCGAGCACCGCCTCCCGGAGCAGATCGTCGGGTTCGTCGCGTTCATGACGCTCCGCGCGCTCAGCTACGCGCACAACTACGATTTCGGAGGGGGCGTCGTCGGGCTCGTGCACCGGGACGTTTCCCCCGGTAACATCCTGCTCGACGAGAAGCGCGGCTTCGTGAAGCTGTCCGACTTCGGGATCGCCGCGGTGCTCGGCGACGTGGAGGGCGCGGGCCAGATCGCGGGCAAGGTGCCGTACATGGCGCCCGAGGTGCTCACCGGGGATCCGGTCGATGCCCGATCCGATCTCTACGCGCTCGGGCTCGTCATGTACGAGCTGCTTACCGGTTTCAACCCGAACATGCGGCCCGCGTTCTCGGGGAGCGTCATCGGCGCGATCACCGAGGTGATGCTGGCGCTCGAAAAGCCCCTCCGGCCGCCGCACGAGCTCGTCGCCGGGATCGACGAGGAGATCTCGCGGATCACCCTCAGGCTGCTCGCGCGCGCCCCCGAGGATCGCTACGCCTCGGCCGACCGCGCGCTCCAGGACCTCGGCGGGTACCTGTTCAACCACGGGTTCGGGCCGACGACGACCAGCCTCGCGGACTACCTCGCGCTCCTGCGGCCGGGGGCGGAGCCGACGGCGAGCGCGTTCGACTCGCTCAGGTTCCTAGACTGGACCGAGGGCGAGAAGGCGGTGCGGCCGCGGTGGGCGCTCACCCCCGAGGCGGCTGCCGACGCCGAGAAGAAGCTGAACCCCGGCCGCGTCAACGAGTGAAAGGCGGCTCGCACATGCGGAACCATCGACTCGGACCCTCGCTCGCTTTCGCCGTCGCCGTCGCGCTGGCGTCGCTCGGCGCGCGCGCGCAGGAGGCGCCGGCCGCCGAGTGCTTCCCCAAGTGCCGATCCGGGTTCCTCTGCCACGAGGGCGCCTGCGTCTCGAGCTGCAACCCGGTGTGCGCGGACGACGAGAGGTGCACGGCCGAAGGCGAGTGCGTGCTCAAGGCGCCAGCCGGCGCGACGCCAGAGCCGGCCCCGGCGCCCGAGGCGCAGAAACCGCCGTACCGGCCGAAGGGGGGAGTCCTCGGCCTGACCGCGGGAGCGCTCCTGTGCGCGTCGGCCGAGAGCTGGGGCTGTCACACGACCGACGGCGACACCGGCGTCTACGCCGGGCTGCGCGGCGGGTACCTCTTCCTCTCCTGGCTCGAAGCGGATCTGGATCTCTCCTTCTCGCCGCTCTTCATGAAGGACGACCCGCTCGTGGACAAGGCGCTCCTCTTCGCCGCGAGCCTGGGCGCGCGGTTCCTTCCGCTCGCGAGAAGACACCTCGTCGATCCGGTCCTCGGCCTGCACGTCGGGTACTTTTTCTCTTGGACGAAGAACCAAGAGAGCGAAAACACGACGGTCGCGAGCGCCTCCATGCACGCGGTGCACCTCGCCTATACCGTGGGGCTGGACTTCAACGTGGCGCCGGCCTTTTCGCTCGGCGTCGCACTCGACGTTTTCGAGCCGTTCTGGGTCGCGGAGTGCACGGAGTTCGCCTACCAGTCGGGCAACACGGCCACGGGGGTCCCCGAGCAGGAAGCCACAAAACAGTGCGCGACCATCAGCGCGGACAGCTTCCCCTTCTACTTCGGCCTCGGCGTGGCCGGCACGTTTTTCATCTGACGAACGATCAGGGCGCCTGTCGCCCGCGAAGGCGCGCGAGCGCCGCCAGCACCGCCGGGACCTGCTCCTTGGCGCCGAGCGCCGGCACCGTGGCGATGAGGGCGCCCGTTCGGTCGAACAGCCACGCGCCGGACGGGCCGGGCGGCACGGTTCCCGCGAGCGCGCGGTGGATGCCGAGCTCGGTGTCCGAGACCAGGAGGAACGGCAGCGCCGAGGCGTCACGGAGCTCCGCCAGCATCTCGGCGGGCTCGGCGGAGATCGCGAGCGGGCTGCACTCCGCGGCGAGGAAGTCGGGCGTGCGCTTCGCGAGCTGCGCGAGGAGCGCCCGCGCCGCGCGGTTGAGCTCCCGCCCGAGCAGGAACACCGCGAGCGCTCGTCCCTTGAAGTCCGCGATCGAGATGGGCGTGCCCTCGTCCGTGCGCCCCTCGGCGGCGGGGGCCGGGTCGCCGATCCCGACAGGCCGCGCCCGGCTCATCGCACCCGCCCCCCTTCCGCTCACGGATCGAGCCGCCAGCGACCGGGGTTCATGACGCCCTTCGGATCGAGCAGCGCGTGGATCCTGCGCATGAGATCGTGGGTCCCCGGCCACAGCCGCGGGAGGATCTTCTCCACGGCCCACGCCGGCGTCTTGTAGGGGATGAACCCCTGGTCGAGCACCATGTCGAGCAGCTCGCCGTTGCACCGCCTGACGCGCGCCACGTCGCCAGCATCGTCCCGCGCGAAGGTGGAGATGAACCGGAGCACACCGAAGTGCCCGCCCTTCATCGGCCGCGACACGATCACGGGCGGGAAGTCGTGGCGCTCCATGATCTCGATGCCGAGATCCGCGGCCTTGTCGAAACGGCTCATCGGCCCGTAGGTGCCCACCCACGTCAGCCCGCCGCCGGGGTTGTCGACCAGGAACTCGAGCCGCGTCGGGAACACCGCAAACTTCTCGAAGCGGGGGCTGAGCGCGCAGAGCGTCTCGATGTCGAACGGATCCTCGATCGCGGCGCCCCGCTCGCGCAGCTCGCGCAGCTCGGCGAGCACCGTCTCGAGCTTGAGCCTGAGCTCCACGGACGAGAAGGCGGACACGTCGAGGTAGGTGAAGAACTCCGGCTCGTCGGGATCCTTCGCGCGCGGCTTCGCCACGCCGTACAGCATCTTGCCCGTGGGCCAGGAGAGCCCGCCGATATCGTCGAACAGCTTCATCCTCGCGAGGCGCCGCATCAGCTCGTAGGTCGTGCGCCGCTCGTAGGTGAGGATGAACAGGCGCTTGCGCAGAGGCGGTCTCGGCTTGAGCTGGACCGCCATCTTCGTCACGATCCCGGTCGCGCCCTGCCAGGAAACGAACAGCCCGGTGAGATCCGGAAGAGGCGCCCGCGAGAACGGGACGTCCGACAGCGCCCACGCGCCCGTCCGGATCACCTCCCCCGTGCCGAGGATCACCTCGAGCCCGGCGATCCACTCGCCCATCGTCCCGTGCAGGAGCGACAGGTTGCCGAGCCCGTCGAGCAGGCAGTTGGCCAGGACGGAGGTCTCCGGCGGCGACAGCGGAATGCCGATCGTGAGCGGCAGCTCGCGCGCGGCGAGCTCGTCCACGAGCTGCTGGAAGGTGACGCCCGGCTCGATCACGGCGAGCATGTCGGTCTCGTTGATCGCCAGGATCCTCTTCATCCCGGTGAGATCGAGGAGCGCGCCGCCCCGCGCAGGGATCGCGAGCCCGGCCAGGTTCGTTCCCGCGACGCGGGGGGTCAGCGGGATCCCGTGCTCGATGGCGATCCGCGCCGCCCGCTCGAGCTCCTCGGCGCTCTCGATGTGCACGACGATGTCGGGGCGGCCCGCCGGGCACTCGGTCTGGTCCCGGGCGGCGCCCTCGAGCGCCGCCGGATCGACGTCGAGCCGCTCGCGGGGGACCGCGGCCTGGAACAGGTGGATCAGGCGCTCTGCGTCCATCCCCTACCTCCGGCCCCGCTCGCCGGCCGATGCGACGCGCAAGAGCGGCAGCGCCTTGAGCAGGAAGAACGGGTTCCCGCCGAAGCCGATCTCGCCCGCGAGGAACGACTTGATCGCGCCGCGGCCGAGGGCGACCTGCAGGAGCGCGTCGAGGCTCCCCTTGACGCGTGCCGTGACCCGCGGATCGCTCCCCCGCGCCACCGTGACCCGCCCGCGATCGAAACGGATCGTCACGGCCATGCCGCCGGCCCGGACGGCGACGGCGCCCCGCAGCTTCTGCGCGAGCGCCGCGCCCCGCGGCTGCCCGAGGTTCGCCGCGATCACCTCGCCGAGCATCCGCCCGAGGAGGCCCATCTCGTCGCGGC
>JALNZK010000008.1 GCA_023229365.1 Pseudomonadota bacterium
GGAGTTTCTTCGGCGCCGCCAAGAAGAGCCTCGAAGAGGCGTACCGCGTCCTGACCGCGTAACGCGACACTCGCCTTTTTTACCACGCCTTGGGCTGAAAATCGGCGGAGTTGAGGAATACGGCATCGTCGCCGGTCTGGCCGATCACGAACATGCCGCGTCTTTCGGCGTAGCGTGCCGCGTCTTCGGGAATCACCATCGCGGCCACTGCGGCGAGGAGGCGCGTGTCCCTGTACTGCGGGAACAGGAACTTGAACCTCTCGAGCCGCTCGACGTGCTCGTCGACGTCGTTCGTCGCGAGCTTCGATTTCACCTCGACCACAACGGCATGGTCGTCATCGACGACCAGGAGATCGATCTGCCCGGCGACCCCGTCGCGCTTCCCCTCGAGGTCGCGCAGCGTCTGGTGCACTTCGATCCCCTTTTCCTGGAACATGCGCACGAGGCCGGGCCGCACGATGCCCTCGACGAACTCGCCGAGCCGATTGCCGAGACCGCCGATCTGCTGACCGAGCGCGTGGAGGCGTCTGTCGATTTCGGCGCGCGAGGCCGCCATGCTCCTGTCCGTTTCGGCGCGCGAGGCCGCCATCTGCTCCGCGAGCCGCCGGTCCGTCTCCCTGAACAGCTGCTTGATGTCCTCGAACGAAACTTGGCTCTCCATCCGCGTCCTCCCCGGTCAGTATATCGCCCGGCACCACGCCGCGCACGGTTGATATCGGACGCTCGCGGCAAAGGTTGCAGGAAATCGACGCGGCGCGCGCGGATCGGGGCGGGAAGGGTCCGGAAGAGGCCTACCGATCGCTGACCGCGTAGCCTGTTCGCGACAGACTACAGCTTGGGTTTCTTTTTCGCGCCGCTCGCCGAGATCTCCAGGAGCTTCGGCGATTCTCTACGGAACTTATCGATCTCCTCGTCCGTCACCGGCGCGGACGGGTAGAGCCAGATTTCGAAGGGGGCGCGTAGCTCCGCGCGAGCGCGCACGGGGAGCATCTCCAACGAGAAGTTGACGCCGCCTACTTTGGGAACGATGTGAGCATCTCGATCGCGCCACGGCGTCTCGAGCGGCGCGGGCTCCGCACTGAGTTCGGCGAGCCGCTGCGCGATCAACGCCTGATCGGTGGGTTTCCCGGCGCTGCCGAAGTACCAGAACAGCCAACGCGCCCAGTCCCCGCTGTCCAGGTTCTCGTCGAACGGGATCCAATCGCCGGCCGCGCGCCGCACGTCTCCGACCGCATCCGCCGTCGTCCCGCGTGCGAGATGCATAGCGGCCAGGTTCGCCGCGATTTTCCAGGCGTCATCGATGGTCGGCGCGCTCGCGCCCTCCCATGCGGAGATCGCCGCGCCGACCTGATTGGCACGGGCGCTACAGTACGCCCAATTCGAGACGAACCTCGCGCGCTCGGCATCGGTCAGCTCCGCCTCGAGGCAGGTGTCTATGGCATCAACGGCGCGCAGCCACGCGCTCTCGCCGCCGCGCAGCACCGCCTTCAGGGTGGCGGCGTCCGCGCGCGGGCAGACGAGCGCGGCGCGGGCTCGGAGAGAGGACGTGGAAACCTCCTCCATCCGGCGCTCCGCCTCGTTGAGAAGCGGCTCGTCTCCTGCGACCGCTGCGAGGTACAGGAGCGCCTTCGCCTGCCACCCTGCGACGATCGACTCGTCTTCGGTCGACACGGGCGCGTCGCGCCGCATCAGCGCTTTCCACGCCTCCCTATCCTCGCCGAGCCACGCGAGCGCCGCCGCGAGCTTCCACGCGTCCGTCTGCTCGGGATGCTCCTCCACGAGCGCGAGCACCCTCGGCGCTGCCTCTCGCAGCACGGGCACAATCTGCTCCACAGACTTGCTGTCCAGCGCTGCCATCACGAGAAGGAGGTCCGCTTCCTCAGAGAGGACCGCGGCGCGCCCGGGCGAGATCGCGCGGTACTCCTCGACCAATCGCCGGATCTCTCCCAAGTCCATGAGCGACAAGATTGTTTGCGCGTCCGCCTTCAGCTCGCCCGATGAGCTGAAACGCGCACTGCGCCACGTCCGTTCCGCCGTCACGGCCTGGCCCGCCCACTCGAGCCAGATCGCGGTCTCGTAGAAATCGGCGTCGCGGTGTGCGTAGTTCGACGCGCGCTCGATCGTCTGCAGGAGCGCCGGAGGCATCTTCTCGGATTCCGAGAGCTGCGCCGTTGCGAATGCGGAGATTGCGCCGAGCGACATCTCGAGCGTCGCCACCCGCGCGTCATTCGGGAATGCGCCACGAAGCTTTCCCACGAGCGCGGCGGCGCGCTCTGGGCGCTCGAGCCGCAGGAGCAGCCAGGCTCTCCGGATGTCGCGCTCCGCGGGCTTGTCGAAAGGGGGCATGGCGGCGAGCTCGACCGCCGCAGCGCGCAGGTTCGCGGCGCCTCCCAGATGATCGACCATAGCGGTGCCGAGCAGATTGGACTGCGGAGAAGTCGGGTCCACGCCGCCGCGGCGCATCGCGGCGTCGCCGCGGGGAACGTCGAGGCCGAGGTAGTAGAAGCACGAGAGCCAGACCCACCATGAGGTGTCCGCCCCGTCGCCGAGGAATCGAATCTCCGCCTCGGCCCAGGACAACGCATCCTCGAGCTTCCTTTCCTGATAGGCGCGTTCCGCGCGATCATAAAGCACGTTCCGAACCGAATCTCCGGGCTCACCGGCGCGCAAGATTTCGGCGGCGGCCGCGTCGCGCAGCTCCCCCGCGCGACTCCAGAGCCTCAGTACGAGCGCGAGGACCGCAGTCCCTTTCGCGTCCATCCCGCCGTCTCGCTTTTCCTCGTCGGCGTGTCGCGAGTCCATGATGAATCCCGGCGCAGCCAACACGGCATCGTAGAAGTTCAGCAATCGCACGATGGCGGCCGCGCGCAATTCGGGCGCCGACTCTTTGTCGAAGGCGATCTCTTCCACGGCGGAAAATGCGCCCAACCCTCTGGACCACGGCAGGAAATCGTTGGGCGTCGTTTCGAAGCGTTGCGCGAATTCAGAAAGCCCCGCGGTGGCGCGCCGAAACCGCTCGTCGGCGGTCGTGCCCCCGACCGGTTCCACGTGGATGTTGCTGCCGACAATCCCTTGGATCTCCGGCCAGAACGGATCAAGACGCTCTTTGCTCACGCGGCCGGCGAGCGCGCTGAGGTCGAGGCTCCCCGCGCGCGGGACGTCGTCGCCCGGTGGGGAATCCGGAGTCGCCGAAGCAGCTGCCGAGGTCGCCGTGCCGCCACCGCACGCGGCGATCAGCCAAGGGACGAAAAGGACGGAAGCGACCAAAGGGATAGAAGCCAGACGAAACCGTTTCTTCATGTTCATCGTGTCCACGCCACTCCGTCGGAGACTCGGTGGACAGTATCATGATCACCTTACGGACGCAGCGCCTTGAGCTCGCGAAGGCCCGCTCGGTGCGTGCCGATCGAGATCGCATCTTCGACGCGTCCTGATCCCGGACGCGCGAATTTGTGATACCGTCCGCCAACGACAACAGCCGGCGACCAAGGGAGGACAACGGATGAGCGGTCTTTTCCGAAAGAAGTCGATCACCGATCTGCAACACGAGGCCGAGGGCGACACCGGCATGCGCCGCGTGCTCGGCCCCGTGAACCTGACCGCCATCGGCATCGGCGGCATCATCGGCGCCGGCATCTTCGTCCTCACGGGCCACGCCGCGGCGGCGTACGCGGGCCCCGGGATCGTGTTCTCGTTCATGATCGCGGGCATCGCGTGCGGGTTCGCCGGGCTCTGCTACGCGGAGTTCGCCTCGATGATCCCGATCGCCGGCAGCGCGTACACCTACTCGTACGCGACGCTCGGCGAGTTCTTCGCCTGGTTCATCGGCTGGGATCTCGTGCTCGAGTACGCGATGGGAGCGGCCACGGTCGCCGTTGGCTGGTCGGGCTACGTGTGCAGCTTCCTGCGCAACTTCGGGATCCACGTGCCGCCCGAGATCATGGCGTCGCCCGGAACGGAGTTCGTCTTCCTGAGGCCCGAGGTGATCGAGAAGGCGAACCTCCACATGCCGTCCGGCTGGCAGGCGCTCGACTCGGTGCAGGCCGACCTCGCGAACGCCGGGATCGGCCTCGCGAGCGTCGACCACGCGACGGCGTTCTTCAACCTCCCGGCGGTGTTCGTCATCGCCTTGGTGACGCTCATCCTCGTCATCGGGATCAAGGAGTCCGCGAGCATCAACGCCGCGATCGTCGTGCTCAAGCTGGCGATCATCATCACCGTGATCGGCGTCGGCGCCTGCTACGTGAACGCCGACAACTGGGAGCCCTTCGTCCCGGAGAATTCGGGGAAGCTCGGCGAGTTCGGTTGGACCGGCGTCCTGCGCGCGTCGGGGGTGATCTTCTTCGCCTACATCGGGTTCGACGCGGTCTCGACCGCGGCGCAGGAGGCGAAGAACCCCAAGCGGGACATGCCGATCGGCATCCTGGGGTCGCTGGTCGTTTGCACGATCTTGTACATCCTCGTGTCGCTGGTCCTCACCGGCGTGGTTCACTACTCCAAGCTGAACGTGGCGGATCCGATCGCGGTCGCGATCGACGCGATGGGGATCCCGTGGCTCGCCAAGGTGGTGAAGCTCGGCGCCATCGCGGGGCTCACCTCGGTCATCCTCGTCCTGCTCCTCGGCCAGCCGCGCATCTTCTACTCCATGGCGAAGGACGGGCTCCTGCCCAAGGCGTTCGGAAAGCTCCACCCGAAGTTCGGCACGCCGTACATCACGACGATCGTAGCCGGGTTCGTCGTCGCCATCGTCGCGGCGCTCGTGCCGATGAGCATCGTCGGAGAGCTCGTCTCCATCGGCACGCTCGCGGCGTTCGTGGTCGTGTGCGCCGGGACGCTGGTCCTGCGCTACAAGCAGCCGGACCTGCCCCGGGCGTTCAGGACGCCGTTCGTCCCGGTGGTGCCGATCCTCGGGATCCTCTGCTGCCTCACGATGATGGTCTTCCTGCCCGCGGACACATGGCTCCGGCTCCTCGGCTGGCTCGCCATCGGGATGGTGATCTTCTTCGGCTACAGCCGCCGGCACAGCAAGCTCGGCAGGACGAAGAACTGAATCGAGGGGAGGGCGGGGTGCGGGAAACGGCGCGGGCGGGGCGCGGGAACCGGCGCCCCTACTTCGTGCGGGCCTTGACGTGGCCGCCGAACGCCTCGACGAGGCGGGCGCGATCCTTGTAGGCCTGCTGGGACGCGAACTTGTGCCGGACCTCGTCGGCGCGCTTGACGAGCGCGGCGTCGCCGTTCGGCGTCAGCCTGTCGAGCGCGAAGATGTTCGCCTCGAGGGCGGCCATCACCGGGTTGTCGAGCTCCTTGGAGAGCGTCTCGACGACCTGCTTCGACTTGGCCTCGTCCCCGCGCGCCAGGCGGTACGCGGTGTAGATCGCGACCTCGATGCTCGGGTTGCTCCGCTCCGTCGCGGCCTTGAGGAAGCAGTCGAGGTCCTGGCCGCACGCCTTCGCGAACTTGATGCCGTCCATGTACGTCACGATGCGGGTCTTCAAGGTCTCGCAGTCGGCCTTCGCCTTGGTCTTCTCGGCCTCATCCACGTCGTCCGGGATGCGCTCGCGCACGATCTTGACGCAGTCGATCTTGTCGTGCTCCTCCTTCATGATCGGCAGGAACTCCTCGCCGCACATGAGGGCCGCGTAGTAGTAGGTCTTGTCGCGCATCGCCTCGCCGCGGGTCTTGGCGACGTCGAGCAGGATCGGGCAGGCCACCTTCGGCGGCTGGAGGTAACCGAACGCGCGGAAGTAGCCGACCGCCTCCTCCATCGTGATCCCGAGCTCGGGCACGGCGTCCTTGCCCTTGCCGGGCTTGATCACGAAGCGCTCCTTGATGATGTCGAGCACCGGGTCGTGGCCGACCTGCGACAGCGCCACGATCGCCCAGTTGCGCCGCCACGTGGCCCACTGCTCCGCGTTGAACCCCTGCGCCTCCGCGGCGTTCTCGGCCGACTTCTTGTCGAGATCGTCCGGCTTCATGTGGTTGGCCTCGGCCATGAGGAACTCGACCACCTTGGGCGACGAGTAGTTCATGATGCCGAGGAAGTCGATCGCCTGCTGGATGTACCACACCGGGACCTTCAGGTTCGGGTCGGTCTTCCGCTCCTCGGCGAAGTAGTCGTTGAACGCGGAGTCCTGCCCGTGGCCGAACTTGATGATCGCTTCCGCCACGGCCTCGCGGTCCAGGATCTGCTGGAGCGACACGAAGGCGAACGGGCCGAGGCCGACCTTCTGGACCTCGCCCATCATGGCGATCGCGCGGATGAGCGTCGGGATCGCCGCCGCGTCGCCGATCTGCCCGAGCGCCTTGACCGCCTTCATGTTGATCCGGAGATCCTGCTGCGTGTCGCGGGTGTCCACGACCTTGCACAACGCCTCGATGATCTTGGCGCGATCCGGAACGTCGGGATGCTTGAGGATGATCTGGATCAGCGCCGAGACGCAAGCGTCGTCGAGCTCGTTCTCGCGGTTCGAGAACGGCGTGCCGCCGCGCAGGAGCCGATCATTGACCATCGCCTCGTGCGTCGAGAGGAGCTTGGGTACCGCTTCCACGACGCCGTATTTCGCCAGCGTCTGGGCGCACACGACGAAGATCGCCTGCTCCTTCGTCACATCGACGTCGAGACCTTCGAGGAAATAGGCGTTGACCTTCGGATCGTCCATCGACGCGAGGATCTTGATGATCTCGAGGCGGTTGGCCCGATCTCTCTTGAACTCCTTGAACGCCTCGCCGAGCGGCTGCGCGATCTTGTCGGCGAACGCTCGGACCGGCGGTGCGTTGACGTCGTTGTTGTTGGCCTGCCGCAGGGTGCTGAACATCTCCGAGATGCGCTTGAGGGCGTGCTCACGTTCCGGGCGGTCGTACAACTTGTCGACCCAGTACATGGGATCCGTGTCGTCCCCGCAGCCGAAAATCCCGAAGCCGCCGGCGGCCAATGCCAATACGAGCAGAATGCCAGAGAAACTCTTCATGCACCGACCCTCGCTGTTGGGCGCGCCGAAAGCGCCGGTTGCAAAAACTCAGAGCGGTTCACTTCGCCTTCTCGGCGCCAGCGGCCTCGGCCGCCGGCGCGCCCTTCTGATCCTGGATGACGTAGTCCTTGAACTCGGCCTCGGAGTCCGGCGGCGCCACGGCCGCCGGCTCCTGGGACGCGAGCTCGTTGATCATGCGCGTCAGGCTCGTCTGCTCGTCGCGCATCATCTTCGCCTTTCCGCGCAAGTCTTCCAGGCGCACCACGTACTCGTTGAAGGCCGCCTTCCCCTGCCCGGTGAGCAGCCCGGTCTTCGCCTGCGGAGCGATGACCACGACGTACTTCTCCGGGTCCTTGGTCAGCGCGCCTTCGTCGCCCTCGGGCGGCGGCGCGTAGACCTCGCGCGTTTCGCCGTCCTTCGGGTTCGGGCTCGAGCCGACGGGGAGGGTCACCTTGCCGTCCTTCTCCGCCGGCTTGCCGCCGATGTAGGTGACGCTCGCGACGAGATCCTTGCCGCTCCTCTTGAACAGGATGCCGTAGTTGGCGGCGATGTTCCCCATCAGCTTGTCCTTGAAGCCCTTGAGGACCGCCTCGTCGGCGAGCGTCCGCTCGCGGTGCGCGCTCAGCGCGTGGAAGAGCATCGACCACTTGACGCCGTAGTTCGACAAGCTCGCCGCGGCCTTCTTGCCGAAGTTCCGGTAGGCGCGCTCGGTGAAGATCTGCGGCTTGATCGGGTTGGTCTTGAAGTTCGCGTTCAAGTACTCGATGTGCTTCGGATCGTACTCCCACTTGCCGGCCTTGTGGATCGCGCCGTTGATCACCGCGTCGAGCTCGTCGAACAGCTTGGCCGAGCGGTCGATCTCGTACTGGACGATGAGGCTGTCCCGCAGCGACTCGTTCAGCTGGACGCGGTTGTTCCAGGCCTTGCCCATGTTGAACCCGACGAACACCAGGCCCAGCAGGACCAGGACGAGGACGACTATCCGCGGCACCCGCGACGAAGCGCCGGGCATGCCCGCGGCCGCGCCGTCGGAGTAGTCGTACTGCAGGGCGAACTCGACGACCTGCTGCGGCGCCGCGGACGGCCTCGCCTGGCCGGGGAGCGGGACGGAGGCCCCCATGCCCGGGAGCCCGGCACCGCCCGGCTTGCCCATCCCAGGGAGCGGGGCGCCGCCCGGCTTCCCGACTCCGGGTAGGGGCGCCGATCCCGGTTTCGGGCCCATCCCAGGGAGCGGCCCGGGGAGATTGGGTTTGCCTTGGGGTATCTTTTGGTCGCTCAAAGTGTACCTCCGTGCGCCGATTGCTGCGATTGTAGGACCACGAAGACACGAGAGATTACAGATAGTCGTTTGCCGATGTCAAGGGACCACGCGGGCCGCGCGCGCGGTCGCGCGTATGGTATCATCGACCATCCGGAAGCCCGAGAGGGGGGGGCGGCCATGGACAGCGCCGAAAGGCTCGAGCGCGAGCTCGCAGAGGCCGAGGAGCGGTACTCCCGCCTCGCGCAGGCCGTCACCGATTACATCTATTTCGTTCGGGTCGAGCGAGGTCGCCCGGTTGCGACGCGCCACGGGCCGGGGTGCGTCGGCGTGACCGGCTACGCGAGCGAGGACTTCGCCGCCGATCCGCACCTGTGGATCCGGATGGTCCCCCGCGGGGATCGCGCCAGGATCCTGGATCAGGTGCGCGGGCTCCTCCGGGGATCGCAGGAGGAGGAGATCGAGCACCGCATCGTCCGCAAGGACGGCGCCGTGCGCTGGGTGAGCAACACGCCCGTGCCGCACCGCGACCCGGACGGCGTCCTCGTCGGCTACGACGGCCTCATCCGCGACGTCACGGAGCGCAAGCGCGCCGAGGCGCTGATCTCGGCGGAGCGCGATCTCGGGCTGGCGATCGGCGAGGCGGCGTCGCTGCGCGAGGCGCTCGACAGGTGCCTCTCCACCGCGATCGAGGTCTCGGGCGGGGATTGCGGCGGCGTGTACGTCGTCCGACAGGACGGCGGGCTCGATCTCGTGGTGCATCGCGGGCTGTCCGAGGCGTTCATCCAGTCCGTCACCAGCTTCGCGCCCGAGTCGAAGAACGCCCGCATCGCGCACGCCGGCACGCCGGTGTACGTTCCCTGGAAGGAGCTCTCCACCGAGATCAAGGAGGACAAGGTCGGGGAGGGGCTCCGGGCCCTCGCCGTCGTTCCGATCCGTGATCGCGGCGAGATCGTCGCGTGCCTGAACGTGTCCTCCCACGTTTTCGAGATCGTCCCCCGCTGGGCACGCGCCGCGCTCGAGGACGTCGCCGGGCGCATCGGCTCCGCGATCGGGCGTGCCCGCGCCGAGGAGCTGCACCGGCTCGCCGAGAAAGAGCGGAAGACCCTCGAGGAGCGGTACCACCACGCGCAGAAGATGGAGGCTGTCGGGAGGCTCGCGGGCGGCGTGGCGCACGACCTGAACAACATGCTCACGCCGATCCTCGCGTACACCGAGCTGCTGGAGGGCGCCTTCGAGCCGGACGACTCGCGGCTCCAGCCGATCCGCGAGGTGCACGCCGCGGGCGTGCGCGCCAAGAACCTGGTCCGCCAGCTCCTCGCGTTCAGCCGCAAGCAGACGCTGCGGTTCAAGGTGATAGAGCTCAACGATGTCATCGCCGGCCTCGAGCCGCTCCTGCGGCACACGGTGCGCGAGAACGTCGCGCTGCGCGTCGACCTCGCGCCTTCGCTCCCCGTCATCAACGGCGACGTCGGTCAGATCGAGCAGGCGATCATGAACCTCGTGATCAACGCGCAGGACGCGATGCCCGGCGGCGGCGAGCTCTCGATCGAGACGCGGGGCGTCGATCACGACGGCGCGGGCTTCGCGGCGCGCGCCGATGTCCCGCCGGGCCGCTACGTGCAGATGGCGATCGCGGACACGGGGATCGGGATCGACGCCGCGGTGATGGAGCGCCTGTTCGAGCCGTTCTTCACGACCAAGGCCGTGGGGAAGGGGACCGGTCTCGGCCTCTCGACCGTCTACGGCATCGTCAAGCAGCACGGCGGCACCGTGGTGGTCCGCAGCGATCCGGGAAGGGGGGCGACGTTCACGCTGTACTTCCCGGCGCTCGAGGACGTCCCGCCCGCGCCGCCCGCCGCGGACGCCTCGCCCGCCGAGCCCCGCGGCCCGCGGGTCGAGACCGTGATGGTGGCCGAGGACGACGCCATGGTCCGCGATCTCGCGGCGGGCGTCCTCTCGCGGGAGGGCTACACGGTGCTCACCGCGGCCGACGCCGGGGAGTGCATGCGGATCCTGGCGGCGCGCGACGGGGCGCTCCACCTCCTGCTGACGGACGTCGTCATGCCGGACATGAACGGCAAGGCGCTCTTCGAAGTCGCGGCGACGATCTCCCCGGGGCTCCGCGTGATCTACATGTCGGGCTACTCCAACGAGGTGATCTCCGAGCACGGCGTGCTGCTCGAGGACATCGACTTCCTCCAGAAGCCGTTCACGGTCAGGCAGCTCGTGGAGCTGGTCCGCGAGGTGCTCGACCGGAGGTAGCGGCCCGCGGGGCGAGTATACGCCCGACCCCGGCGCGTTATACAAACGCCGCCATGGCCGCCCCGTCGAAGTCGAAGGACCCGTCCGCGACGCCCTCGATGCGCCAGTACCTGGCGGTGAAGGAGCAGTACCCGGACGCGATCCTGTTCTTCCGCATCGGCGACTTCTACGAGATGTTCTTCGAGGACGCCGTGCTGGCGTCCGCCGCGCTCGATCTCACGCTCACGAGCCGCAACAAGAACGACCCGGATCCGATCCCGATGGCCGGGGTGCCGCACCACGCGGCGCTCGCGTACGTCTCGCGCCTGATCGAGCAGGGGCACAAGGTGGCCATCTGCGATCAGCTCGAGGATCCGTCGAAGGTCAAGGGGCTCGTCAAGCGCGAGGTGGTCCGCCTGATCACGCCCGGCGTCGTGCTCGACGAGGAGAACCTGGACGCCAAGGCGAACAACTTCCTCGCGGCGGTGGTCCCGCTCGACGACGAGGCCGGGCCGCTCGCGGCGGCGGCGGTGGCGGTGATCGACGCCTCGACGTTCGACTTCCGCGGCACCCGCGTGATCGGGCTCGGCGCGCTCGCCGGCGAGCTGTGCCGGCTCGAGCCGCGGGAGATCCTGGCGCCGAAGGCCGCGGCGGAGGGGATGCGGGATCTCGGCGCGCTCATCCCGCGGTGCTTCGTCACGCCCGGCGACGACGCGCTGTTCGAGCCCGCGCGGGCGTTCGAGGCGCTCGCGGAGCTCGTCGGCGCCGACGAGGCGGCCCGCATCCGCGCCGAGGATCCGCTCCTCGCGCGCGCCGCGGGCGCCGCCGCGGCGTATGTTCGGGCCACGAGGCCGCGGGACGCGCTGCCGTCGGTGCGGTTCGCGTCGTATAAGGTCTCGGATCACATGGTGATCGACGAGGCGACCAAGTCGCACCTCGAGCTCGTGCGCGCCGCGGACGGCGAGAAGAAAGGGTCGCTCCTGTGGCTGCTCGACAGGACGCGGACCGCCATGGGCGGCCGGCTGCTCCGCCGCTGGACCAACTACCCGCTCACGGACGTGGCCGCGATCCGGCGGCGGCTCGATCGGGTGGAACTCCTGTTCCACGGCGCGGCGTTCCGCGGCGACGTGATCGAGGCGCTCGGCGCGATCGGCGATCTCGAGCGGATCGCGGCGCGCATCGGCATGCGCGTCGCCACGCCGCGGGATCTCGGCGCGCTGCGGGCGTCGCTCGCGGCGATCGCGGACCTGGACGACCTGGTCACGTCGTGCCCGGCGCAGGACGCGGACGAGGTGCTCGGCGGCCCGCTCGATCGCGCCCCGGATCTGATCGGGGCCCTCTCGGGCGCGCTCGTCGACGAGCCGCCCGTGTCGACGCGCGACGGCGGCGTCTTCCGCGAGGGGTTCGACCCGGCGCTCGACGAGCTCGTGCGCACGGCGCGGGACGCCAAGGAGCTGATAGCGGGGCTCGAGGCCAAGGAGCGGGCGCGCACCGGGATCGGCTCGCTGAAGATCCAGTACAACCGCGTGTTCGGCTACTACATCCTCGTCACCAAGGCGCACCTCAAGGGCGTGCCGCCGGACTACGTGCGCAAGCAGACCGTCGTCGGCGGCGAGCGGTTCGTGACCGCCGAGCTCGAGGAGTGGGAGTCGAAGGTGCTCTACGCCGACGAGCGGCGCAAGGAGCTCGAGCAGGAGCTGTACGCCCGGCTCGTCGACGATCTCGGCGCGCACATCCCGCGGCTGTTCGCCCTCGCGCGCCGGGTGGCGGAGCTCGACTGCGCGGCCGCGCTCGCGGACGTCGCGCGGGCGCGGGACTTCGTGCGGCCGGAGGTGGACGCGGGCGACGTCGTCGAGATCGCGGACGGGCGCCACCCCCTCGTCGAGGCGATCGCGCCGGAGACGCCGTTCGTGCCCAACGACGTGCGGCTCGATCCGGACGGCGAGCGGCTGCTCGTGATCACCGGCCCCAACATGGCCGGCAAGTCCACGGTGATGCGGCAGGTGGCGCTCACCGTCGTGCTCGCCCAGATGGGATCGTTCGTCCCCGCGGCGCGCGCCCGGGTGGGCGTCTGCGATCGCCTGTTCACGCGGGTCGGCGCGTCGGACAACATCGCCCGCGGCGCGTCGACGTTCATGGTCGAGATGCGCGAGACCGCCGCCATCCTGCGCGGCGCGACGAAGGCGAGCCTCGTGATCCTCGACGAGGTGGGGCGCGGCACGAGCACGTACGACGGGCTCTCCATCGCGTGGGCCGTGGGCGAGTACCTGCACGACGCCGTGCGCTGCAAGGTGATGTTCGCGACGCACTACCACGAGCTCGTGGAGCTCGCCGAGCTCAAGGAGCACGCGGCCAACTACCACGTCGCGGCGCGCGAGTACGGCGAGGACGTCGTCTTCCTGCGCAAGCTCGTCCAGGGCGGCACGTCGCACTCCTTCGGCATCCAGGTGGCGCGCATGGCCGGGCTCCCCGAGACCGTCGTCCAGCGGGCGCGCGACGTCCTGCGCGGCCTCGAGGCGGATCGCCCGGCGCCGGCCGGGATGCCCGAGACCGTGCGCCAGGGGGGGGGGGCGCCGCAGCTGGATCTGTTCGCCGCGGCCAAGCCGTCGGAGGTGGAGCGGGCGCTCGGCGACATCGACCTCGATCGCGTCACGCCGCTCGAGGCGCTCGCGCTGCTCGCGTCGCTGAAGAAAATGATCGCGCCGAAGTAGCCCTCACCCCGGCCCTCCCCCGAAGGACATCCGGACGCCGGGGGAGGGAGCGATTTGATTTCGATCGCACATGGCATTGACAGACCGAACAATTGTTCAGTAGTCTCTAATCCCGTGTTTCACACGGGCCCGCCAACCATTTTTTTCGACAACGCCGCCGCCTCGACGGAGGAAAGGGATCCCCGATGAGCCCATCCCGTAAATCGACCAAGATGATCTTCGTGACCGGCGGCGTCGTGTCGTCGATCGGAAAGGGGCTCGCGGCGGCGTCGCTCGGCGCGCTCCTGGAGAACCGCGGCCTCAAGATCACGCTCATGAAGCTCGACCCGTACATCAACGTGGATCCGGGCACGATGAGCCCGTTCCAGCACGGCGAGGTGTTCGTCACCGACGACGGCGCCGAGACCGATCTCGACCTCGGCCACTACGAGCGGTTCACCACCGTGCGGATGTCGCGCAACAACAACCTGACCACGGGCCGCGTCTATTTCAACGTCATCAGCAAGGAGCGGCGCGGCGAGTACCTCGGCCGGACCGTGCAGGTGATCCCGCACATCACGGACGAGATCAAGCGCTTCGTCCAGGAGCGGGCGCAGGGCGTGGATCTCACGATCGTCGAGATCGGCGGCACGGTCGGCGACATCGAGTCGCTGCCGTTCCTCGAGGCGATCCGCCAGCTCAAGGTCGAGCTCGGGGTCGGCAACGCGATCTGCATGCACGTGACGCTCGTGCCGTACATCGCGGCGGCGGGCGAGCTCAAGACCAAGCCGACGCAGCACTCGGTGAAGGCGCTGCAGGAGATCGGCATCCAGCCCGACATCCTGATCTGCCGGACGGAGAAGCCGCTCGAGCCCGATCACCGCCGCAAGATTGGCCTCTACTGCAACCTGCCGCAGGAGGCGGTGATCGAGGCGCGCGACGTGTCGTGCATCTACGAGCTGCCGATCGCGCTCAAGCGGGAGGGGCTCGACGATCTCGTCGCGCGGCTCCTGAACATCTGGTCGCGCGCGTCGGACCTCGACGAGTGGGAGGCGGTCGTCCGGCGGATCACGAGCCCCAGGTCCGAGGTGACGATCGGCGTGGTCGGCAAGTACGTGCACCTGCGCGACTCGTACAAGAGCCTGAACGAGGCGCTCGTCCACGGTGGCATCGCGAACGACTGCCGCGTGAGCCTCGTGCACGTCGACGCCGAGGCCGTGGAGAAGGACGGGGCCGCGGCGCACTTCGCGGGTGTCGACGGGCTGCTCATCCCCGGCGGGTTCGGCGAGCGCGGCGTCGAGGGGAAGATCGCGGCGATCCGGCACGCGCGGGAGAACGGGGTGCCGTTCTTCGGCATCTGCCTCGGCATGCAGGTGGCGGTCGTCGAGTTCGCCCGGCACGTCTGCTCCGTCGCGAAGGCGAGCTCCGAGGAGTTCGCGCCCGAAGGGCCGGACTCCGTGATCCACCTCATGGCGGATCAGCAGGGCGTGACGGACAAGGGCGCGACGATGCGGCTCGGCGCCTACCCGTGCGTCCTCAAGACCGGCACGAAGGCGCGCGCGGCGTACGGCGCCCCGGAGATCTCGGAGCGCCACCGCCACCGCTTCGAGGTGAACAACGCGTACCGCGAGCGGCTCGAGAAGGGCGGCATGATCCTGTCTGGGCTCAGCCCGGACGGATCGCTCGTCGAGATGATCGAGCTCGCGGACCACCCGTACTTCGTCGGCTGCCAGTTCCACCCCGAGTTCAAGTCGCGCCCGCGCGAGCCGCACCCGCTGTTCACCGCGTTCATCGCCGCGGCGCTGAAGAGGAAGAAGGGCTGAACCGTCTCCACTCCCCGCACCCGCGCAGGATCTGCGCGGGCTGGAGAAGAGAGAGCTCGGGTGCTCGGGAACCCGCGCAGGATCTGCGCGGGCTGGAGAAGAGAGAGCTCGGGTGCTCGGGAACCCGCGCAGGATCTGCGCGGGCTGGAAGGAGAAAGTCCACTCCGTCCATGGTAGAGTGGAGCAGCGATCGTTCTTCACCGGGGGAGGTCCACATGCGGCTCGCCGTTCTGCTGGCTTGGATCGCGGCGCTCTGTCTCGCCGGTTGCGGCAAGGACGGCGGTAGCAGCGAACCCGACGCGAGCACGGACACTGATACCGATTCCGATTCCGACACGGATTCAGACACCGACTCAGATAACGATACCGACACGGATACAGATAGCGACACCGACACGGACACAGACACCGATACCGACACAGACACGGACACTGATTCAGATACTGACACAGACACGGATATCAACACGGACACAGACACGGACACAGACACGGACACGGAAGCAGACGCTGGTCCGGACGAGCACTACCGGTGGCACACGTTTTACGGCATCGACTCGGTTTCTCCAGTCGCCACTGCTTCCTATGACATCAAGGTCGATGGGAGCGGGAACCTGTACTTGACGGGAGATTCGTACGCTTCGTGGAACGGGCCGGGCGGCGAGAGCCCGATACACGCATAATCAGGGAATCGGGACGTTTTCGTGCTCAAGCTAGATCCGGACGGCGTTTACCAGTGGCACACGTTCTACGGAGCCGTTGATACCGACGTTGGCATGTCGCTCGTCCTCGATGCGAGCGGGAACACCTTCGTGACGGGCTACTCCTCCGCATCCTGGAACGGACCAGGTGGCGAGAGCCCGCTCCATGCACATTCCGGAGGAATCGACGACCTGTTCGTGCTCGCGGTGAGCTCCGAGGGCGCGTACCAGTGGCACACGTTTCTGGGGAACGGGAGCGGATCCACTTGGGGCACTTCCGTCGCGAGAGAAGCGAGCGGCGCGCTCTACGTATCGGGTTTTTCCGACAACTCGTGGAACGGTCCTTCCGGCGAGAGCCCGCGGAACGCCTTTTTCGGCACGGGCAATTGGGAAACTTGTGTAGTCGCGCTCGATTCGGACGGCGCGTACCAGTGGCACACTTTTTACGGTGGTAGCGGCTACGATTCGGGCAAAGCGATCGCCGTAAGCGCGACCGGTGATGTCGTCGTTGTAGGATTTACCATGTCCTCATGGAGCGGGCCGAGCAGTGAGAGCCCACTCCACGCGTACTCAGGGGAATATGAGTCATTTATTCTTAGCCTCGACACGAACGGCGACTACCAGTGGCATACGTTCTACGGAAGCGCGAACGGGGATCAGTTGAATTCGGTCGCTATCGATGGAGATGGCGACATCTACGCAACAGGCGACTCCACCACTGCTTGGATAGGACCGGGCGGCGAGAGCCCGATACACGCATATACGGGCTCTGATAACAGCAACATCGTCATCCTTGCCCTCGATTCGAGCGGCGCGTACCAGTGGCACACGTTCTTCGGGTCCAGCCCCTACAACGCCGGCAACGGGATCGTGTCGGGCGGGAGCGGCAACCTTTTCGTCACCGGTGTGTCGGGATCCTGGAATGGCCCGAGCGGAGAGGATCCGCTCCACGCGCACTCCGGCGGCGACAGCGATCTCTTCGTCCTCGGTTTGACGGAGAGCGGCGCGTACGCGTGGCACACGTTTTACGGGTCCTCTTATGTCACAAACGCCTATGCGATTACCGCCGATGGCACTGGCGGTTTGTTTGTAGCTGGCTGGTCTTCCACCTCGTGGCTCGGCCCGAGCGGAGAGGATCCGCTCCACGCGCACTCCGGCGGCGACGGCGATCTCGTCGTCCTTGGGCTCGGGATCTGAGAGCTCGTCCACTGCGTCCATTTTGTCCACTTGGTCCATGGCCCGGCCCGTTGGACAGGATGGACGCAATGGACGGAATGGACGGAGTGGACGGGGTTGGTCATACTCTTGGCATGAGAATCGCCGTGTCACTCCCCGACGATCTGTTCGAGAAAGCCGACCGGCTCGCCCGCAAGATGAAAAATTCGCGCAGCCAGCTCTACGCCGTGGCGCTCGCCGAGTTTCTCGCGCGGCACGATGCCGAAGAAGTCACGGCTGCGCTTGATCGCGTCTGCGGGACGGCCAGTGACATGCACGACCCGGCTGCATCGTCGGCGGCACGTCACGTGCTCAGGCACATCGAATGGTGATCTCGCCCTACAGCCCCTTCCTGTACAGCTCCACCGCCTTCTGGTGCTCCGCGAGCGTGGCCGAGAACCTGTGGCGGCCGTTCCTGCCCGCGACGAAGTAGAGGTACGGCACGTCGGCCGGGCGCAGCGCGGCGGCGAGGGCGTCCGCGCCGGGCGCGCAGATCGGGCCGGGCGGGAGGCCGGGGTGCTTGTACGTGTTGTACGAATTTTCGGGATCGTCGAGATGCCGCCGCGCGAGCGCTCCTCTGAAGCCCGCGCACGACGGCGCCTTCGGGGCGAGGAACGGCGCGCAGCCGTAGGCGACGGTCGGATCCGCCTGGAGCAGGCGCGACGGGAAGTCGGGGCGCGTGAGGCGGTTGCGGTACACGCCGGCGACGATCGGCATCTCGTCCGCGGCGCCGGTCTCGGCCTGCACGATCGACGCGAGCGTCACGGCCGCCTTCAGCTCCGCGCCCGCGGGCGGATCGAGCGCCGCGAGCCTCTCCTCGAAGCGCGCGTGCATCTTCCGGATCGCGCCCCGGGCGCCGTCGTCCGCCGCGAAGAAGTAGGTGTCCGGGTAGAGGAACCCCTCGGCGCTCGGGGCCGGGATCCCGAGCTCGGCGAGGAGCGCCGGATCCTTCGCCGCGGCGAAAAGCTCCGCCGTCATCGCGACGCGCGCGGCGGCGAGCCCGTCGGCGATCTGTCCGAGATCGAACCCCTCGGGGATCGTGACGCGGATCCCGCGGCCCTCGTCGCTCGACGCGATGATCTCCAGGACCTCGTGCGGCGTCATGTCGCCGCGCAGCGTGAACCGGCCGGTCCGGACGAGCGGCAGCCGCTTCGTCGCGCGCAGCCACAGGGCGAAGCTGCCCGGGCTCGCGACGACGCCCTTCTCGGCGAGCAGGGACGCGATCAGCCTGGGGCCCGCGCCGGGCGGGATCGCGACGACGACCGGATCGCTCGACCCCGGCCCCGGCGCCGACGGGAACCGCCACAAGAGCTCCACCGCCGCGGCGAGGAGCACGGCCAGGGCGGCCGCGGCGAGCGCGAGGATCGCGGTCCGGGCCCTGGTCTTCGCGCGCCGCGCGTCAGCGCGCATCGAGGTAGCCCTGCAGGATGAGCGCCGCGGCGATCTTATCGACCACCTTGCGTCGGTCCGCCCGCCGCACGTTGCCCTCGATGAGGACGCGCTCGGCCTGCGCCGTCGTGAACCGCTCGTCCCACAGGACGATCTCGGCGCTCACCGCCTCGCCGAGCCTCGCCGCGAGCTCGCGCGCGCGGACGCCGCTCGAGCCCCGATCGCCGCCGCTCATGGAGAGCGGCAGGCCGATCACGATCGTGTCGACCTCGTGCTCGGCGCACAGCGCGCGGATCCTGTCGACCACGTCGCGCCCGCCCTGGACCGCGAGGACGACGAGCGGCTGCGCGGTGATCTTGAGATCGTCGGACAAGGCGACGCCGATCCGGTGCGATCCCACGTCGAGGCCAAGCGCGCGCATCGTCACCTCACAACGGCCACGCCGCGCGCGGCGCGAGGTCGAGGTGGCTCCTTTCGCCGCGTGCGAGCGCGAGGAGGCCCGCGTAGGCGATCATGGCGGCGTTGTCCGTGCACCGGCTCGCGGGCGGGGCGTAGAGCTCGAGCTCGTTCTCGCCGCACACCTCGATCGCGTGGCGCCGGAGGCCGACGTTGGACGCGACGCCGCCGGCGAGCACGACGCGCGGGACCTGCTTCTGCCGCGCGGCGAGCACGACCTTGCGCACGAGGATCTCGACGACGGCCCGCTGGAAGCCCCGCGCGATCGCGGCGATCTCCTCCTCGGTCGGCCGGCGGCCGAGCCGCGCGACGTGTTGCGCCACCGCGGTCTTGATCCCGGAGAAGCTGAACTCGAACGACGTGCGCCGCCGCAGGGCGGAGGGGAACTCCACGGCCGGGCCCTCGGTCGCGGCGAGCCGGTCGATGACCGGGCCGCCCGGGTAGCCGAGCCCGAGCAGCTTCGCGACCTTGTCGAACGCCTCGCCCGCCGCGTCGTCCCGGGTCTCGCCGAGGCAGGTCACGCGCCGCTCGTCCTCGACGTGGTAGATGCCGGTGTGGCCACCCGACGCGAGCAGCGCCATGTACGGGAGCTCCGGGCGCGGCGCGCCGCCGTCGGCCATCCGCGCGACGAGGAGGTGGCCGAGGAGGTGGTTCACGCCGACGAACGGGAGCCCGCGGGCCGCGGAGATCGTCTTCGCCACCTGCAGCCCGACGACGAGCGAGCCCACGAGGCCGGGCCCCGCGGTCGCGGCGATCCCGTCGATCCCGCCGAGAAGGGTCCCGGCGCGCGACAGCGCCTCCGCGATCACGGGCGCGATCTTGACCATGTGGTTGCGGCTCGCGAGCTCCGGGACCACCCCGCCGTACGGCTTGTGGATCGGGATCTGGCTCGCGACGACGTCGGAGAGCGCGCGATCCCCGTCCACGACCGACGCCGCGGTCTCGTCGCACGACGTTTCGATTCCGAGGACCCTCATCGCTTCCGGCGATAGACCATGCGCCGCGGGCGGTCAATCTCGAACGGGCCCGCGGGAGCTCCGCAGCGCTCAGAGCCTGGGCAGGAGGTACATGCGGACCGTGTCCTCGGTCAGCGGCGGCGGCGGCGCGGTGAAGGGCGACGGGTTCGCCGCGAGCTCCTTGCGCCACTTGATCTCCTGGAGCATCGCCGCGAGGATCTGCCGCCGGCGGTGCTCGACGAGATCGGCTATCATGACGCGGTGCGCCCGCGCCATGGTGCAGAAGCGGATGCCCGCGCCGAGCGTTCGGGTGCCGACCGCCTCGAACATGATCTCGCCCGTGGCCCACACGCTGTCGTTCGCCTCGGGGATCGGGATCTCGAGCTGGACCAGGCGCGGGCCGCGCATGCCGGAGGTGGCCGGCTTCACGGTGTAGATGCCCGTGTCGCTGACGTTCACGATGCTCGCCGCGAACGGGTTTTCGGAGACGATCTCCGTAATCAGCCGAGAGTCCGGGACTCTGCAAGAAACGCGTCGGTCTTGGGTCATGTCGTCCTCCCTGATTCGAATACCTACATTTGTACACAATGTAACCCTAGGTGCGACATGTGTCAAAAAAACGGTCGACAACTCGGCGTCCATGGACATACTCCTCCTCGACACTTTCCAGATTTTCGGGGGATGACATGACCGCAAAGACGCGCAGAACGACCGAGACGAAGCCCGCCAAGAAGCCGGCGGCGAAGAAGACCGAGCCCGCGAAGGCCTCGAAGCCCGCGAAGCCCGCGAAGGCGCCCGAGGCGCCGAAGCCCGCGAAGGTGCCGATCACGCAAGAGATGATCGCACAACGCGCCTACGAGATCTGGCTCGCCGCCGGACGCCCGCACGGGCAGGATCACGAGATCTGGATGCGCGCGGAGGCGGAGCTGCGCGCGGACTCGGGCGCTCGGCGCTGATCCAGCGGATCCGGAGAACGGCTTCATGAACCACGTGAGGTGTATCCTCATCGCGGCGATCTTCAGTGCGGGGGGCTGCGCGACGACCGCCGTCGACACGGGCTCCAGCGGCGGGGACGCGGACTCCGATTCGGACTCGGACACCGATGGCGACACGGATTCCGACTCGGACACGGATGCCGACACGGATTCGGACTCGGACACCGACGGCGACACCGATGGCGACACGGATGTCGATACGGATACTGATATCGACACCGACACGGATACCGATACCGACACGGACGCGGACGCGGACACCGACACGGACGCGGACACCGACACGGACACGGATACCGATACCGACGCGGACACGGATGCGGACGCCGAGGTGACGGTGGATCTCACGCCGCCGACCGGCACTCTCTACGACAGCACGGACGTGCCGCTGTGGGAGACCAAGGGGTATCAGCTGACGCCCACGGCGGACACGCACGTCGTGGGGCTCGAGTGGTGGATCAACCAGCCGTCGAGCGGCTGGATCGCGGCGCGTCTCTACAGCTCGAGCGCAGTGCTGCTCGCGTCCGGGACACAAGAGTGGGGCTCGAACGTCGAGCAGTGGTACAGGTCGGACATCGACGCGACGCTCCTCTCGGGGGCGACGTACTTCCTCGTGTTCTACAATTCGGCGGCCGGCACCGCCCTGTTCGATCGCAAGGACGATCCGAGCGAGCCGTACAGCGCCGGGAGCACCTTCACCGGCCTCTACAGCTGGTCGAACGACGGCGACGCGTTCCCGCTCGACTCGAACTCCTGGGCCCCGTTCATGCGGGTGGTCATCCAGCCCTAGGCCCCCACCTAGCGCGGCGTCTCCTGATCCGGCGAGAGCGTGTAGCGCCGCTTGGCGGCGCGCACGCGGGAGTAGGCGTGCACCTTGCGCGCGGCCTCTTCCTCGAGACCGGGCTCGCCGGCGAGGCGCTCGCGCTGCTCGAGCGGGTCGTTCGACAGGTCGAAGAGGGAGATTCTGTGCGTGATGAAGTCGTAGTTGATCTTGTCGCGTTCGTAGACGAGCGACGCCATCATCCGGTCGTGGCCGACGAGCTCGATCACGACCGCGCCGTCCGTGGCGCGCAGCATCGGCCCGATCTCCTCCCGGACGCGCGCGGCCGCGGCCCGGGCGAGCGGCTCCGGGCCCCGCTGGGCGAGCCAGGGGAACAGGTACATCGTGGAAACCTGCTCCCGGACGGCGCCGCCCCGCGCGCCCGGGATCCGGACCACGAGCGGGACGCGGGTCGACTCCGAGTAGACCGTCGCCTTGTGGTGCGTGCCGCCGTGCTCGCGGAACTCCTCGCCGTGATCCCCGGCGAACACGAGCACCGTCCGCTCGAGCAACCCCGCGTCGCGGAGCGCGTCGACGATCCGGCCGAGCTGCTCGTCCATGAACCGCAACTCGTGGCGGTAGCGCTCGAGATCGGTCCCGGCCGGCATGTCGCCGTAGCGGGCGAAGTAGTCGGAGTGCGGGCTGGCGAGGAAGATCCAGCCGAAGAAGGGGCGAAGGGCGCGCGCGCGCTTTCCGATCTCGGCCACGGCGAGATCCGCGACGCGGGCGTCGGTCTCCTTGCTGTCCTCCCCGGCGCCGCTTTCGTAGACGTAGCCCTTCGAGGCGAACCCCTGCTCGAAGCCTCTGATCGCCTTGTGGAAGACGTACTTGTGATCGTGGCTCACGAGGAACGTGTCGTAGCCCGCGCCCGCGAGCAGCTCCGGCACCGTCTCCTCGTCGGAGGAGAGCCGGCCGTGCCACGCCTTCTGCCACGTCTCGAGGCGGATCATGGACGGGTAGGTCATGCACAGGACGCTCGAGATCGCGTGCAGCGTGCCGCTCGACGGCGAGTAGGCGCGCGAGAAGGAGTAGGCGCCTTCCCCGGCGAGCGCCGCGAGGGTCGGCGTGGTGCGAAGACCGGGATCGTGGAGCGACGTCTGGTCGTAGCGTGTCGCCTCGGCCGTTATGAACAGCACGTTGTAGTCGCCGAGCGCGAAGCCCTCGGGCAGGGGCGGGAGGTTCGACGCCGTTCTGAACAGGGAGGTGTCCTCCTCGGGCGGCAGAGGGGCCTTCAGGGCGTCCTCCGACGCGGGATCGAAGCTGAAGAAGACGCGCCTCGCCTCGCCGAGCGTGTTCGTCCCGGCCGCCGCGATGCGGGCTCGCCCGACGAGATCGGAAGGCGCGAGCGCCGCGGGCAGCGCCAGGGCGATCCCGATCGCGAGCGCGGCGAACACGACCCGATTCGGCCTGCGCGGCGACACGCGGGCGGCGAGCGCGAAGAGGCCGAGCTGGAGGAGCGCGCCGGCCCAGAGGAGCAGCGCGAGGTGCAGCGTCGGGTACCCGCCGCGGAAGAGCGAGAGGTTCGCCGCGTGCGCGGCCGCGAAGCCGCCGATCCCGACGAGCGGCCAGAGCGCATCGAGGGCGCGCCGCAGCGTGCCCTGTCCCCCGCCCGGCCGCGCGGCGAGGAGGTGGCCGAGCGCGAGGACGGCGGCGAGGACGGCGGCCGCGGCGAGGAACGGCGGGTGCCAGCGGAACGGGCGATAGCCCGCGAGCATGACGTGGGTGATAGTCGCGAGCGCGGCGGCGGCGAGGGCGACGAGGAGCGTGCGGGCACGACCCCGCGCGAACGCGGCGGCGGCGGCAACGAGGGCGAAGATCCACACGGGCGCCATCAGCGTCAGCGTCCACGACAGGGCGACGCGCAGCGCGGCGCCGAAGGCGGGGACCCCGGGGGAGGTCGCCTGCCGGGAGATCACGATCGCCTCCACGAGCGCCACGACGATCCACGCCGCGGCCGCGGCGGCTATCTCCCGGATCGCGACGCCGCGCCGTGCGTCGGGGCTCGCGTTTCCGGGGGCGGCTCGGGCGGTGGTCGGCATCGCGCGGCCATTATGGAGGGATAGCTAGGCGGCGTCGAGAGAGAGCTTGCGCCTGAGCTTGCGCAGCGCCTGCTCCTGGAGCTGACGGATGCGCTCCCGGGAGAGGCGGTAGTGATCGCCGATCTCCTTGAGCGTCATCTCCTCGCCCTCGTTGTCGAGGCCGTACCGCCAGCGGATGATCGTCCGCTCCGTGGGTGACAGGATGTCGAGGACGGCCTCCATCCCTCGCTGCCACGACGCGAGGAGCGTCTCGTCGAACGGGTCCCTGCCGCCCTCGTCCGCGAGGAGGTCGATGTACTTGCGGTTGTCCGTGCCGGAGATCTCGCGATCGAGCGACGTCATCGACGCCATCCTGTGCCGCTGGACGCGGGCGATCTTGCGCGCGTCGAGGCCGGTCTCCTTCGTGAGCTCCTCCGCCGTCGGCGCGCGCCCCATGCGCAGGGTGATGTTCTCCATGGCGCGGCCGAGGCGCTGCTGCGCGTCGAGGGCGTGGACCGGGACGCGCACCGCGTGACCCTTGTCGGCCAGGGCGCGGCCGATGGCGTGCCGGATCCACCACGACGCGTACGTGTTGAACCGGAACCCGCGCCGGTAGTCGAAGCGCTCCACGGCCTTGATGAGCCCCAGGTTCCCCTCCTGGATGAGGTCGATGAGCGGCATCTGCCCGCGGTCGTAGCGCCGCGCGATCGAGACGACGAGGCGCAGGTTCGCGCGGATGAAGTCGTGCTTCGCCGCGGAGATCCGCCGCGCGTCGACCTCGCACCTATCGCGCAGCCGCTCGAGACGCGCTTCGCAGCGCTTCCCTCCGGCGGCGTGGAGCACCACCCGGTGGGCTGCGCCGATGAAGTCGCGCCGCAGATCGGCCTCGTGGATCGAGGGCGCGATCCGCTCGACGATCCGTTCGTGCTCCGCGATCGCCCGCGGCGAGGGCTTGCCGTTGACGCCTCGGCGCTGTGCCGCTCGCGCCGACTTGGCGAGCGCCTCGAGGCCGTCGATCCGCTCGCCCGGTTCGAAACGGAGCTCCACCGCGCGTACCACGTCGGCCACCAGATCCGGGTGCGCCAGGATCGCCTTCCAGCGATCGATTTCCATCTCCGCGAGCGCCCGGGCCCGCGCCACCTCCTCGTCCGAGCCGAGCACGTCGTGCTCGGAGAGATCCTGGAAGTAGCGCGCGAGCATCGGATCGTGCTTGCGCGAGGACCACCTCTGCGCGTCGCGCGCCTCCCTTCGCTCGCCGTCGATGGGCCCCGCGGCCCGCCTGTCCTCTGCCCTTCTCGAGTCCGTCGCGTTCTTCCTCATGGTCGACCTCGGCCCCCGCTGTGACGACGCGCGCCGCGCGCGCCTATACTGCTAATCATCCGAAAGCGCCCGGGCAACGTCACCCCATGAAATCCGGCCGCCTTCTCTTCTCTATTGCGACCGGCGCCGTTTTTTCTTTAGGGTCGATCGGACGAATGCGATGAACGGATCGAGGAACGACGACGCGACGCGCGAGGCTCCGCCCGGACGGATCGGGGTGGGATCGCTCCTCGCGCTCGCCCGTCCGGCCTCGCCGCTGCTCGCCGCCGCGGCCGCGTGCATGGCGGTCAGCGCCGCGGCCACCGCCGGCTACGCGTACCTCGTCGGACCGGTGCTGCGGTTTCTGTTCGGCGAAGACGCGGCGTTCGCGGCGCCAGTTGCAGGCGCGCCGCACGAGGCGTTCGGCGAGATCGGCGCGGCGCTCGCCGGGATCGCGCCGTGGCAGCTCGCGGCGGTGCTCGTCGCCGCGGCCGCGATCAAGGGGTTCGCGTTCTTCGCGTCGAGGGTCGCCTCGTCGCGCGCCGGACAGCGCGTCCTGTTCCGGCTGCGGAACGACGTGTACCGCTCGCTGCTCGCGCTCGATCCGTTCGGCGAGGAGTCGCGGCGCGCGGGCGCCATGGTGTCGCGGTTCGCCGTGGACGTCGAGGCGGTCGAGCAGGCGCTGACCGACGGCTTGATGGGGTTCGTGCGGGACGCCCTGCAGATCGCGGCCCTCGTCGTCCTCATCCTCGCCCTCGATCCGGTGCTCGGCGCGCTCGGGCTCCTCGCGTTCCCGCTCGCCGCACTGTCGATCGTCCGTCTCGGGCGGGCGCTGCGGCGGCGCAGGCGCGACGTGCACGAGGCGTTCGAGGCGCTCGGCGAATCGGTCTCGGAGACCGCCGCCGGGCTGCACGTCGTCCGCGCCTTCAGGGCCGAGCCGCTGATGCGCGCGCGATTCGAGGCCGCGAGCCTGAACCTCGCCGTGCGGGCGGTCCGCGCCGCGACTTTGCGGGCGCTCTCGAGCCCGTTCAACGAGATCCTCGGCGCGGCCGCGCTCGGCGCGACCTTGATGTACGCGAACGCCCGCATCGCACAGGGCGCGCTGACCGCCGGGGAGGTCGCGTCCTTCTTCACCGCGCTCGCGCTGCTCTACCAGCCCGTCAAGGGGCTCGGTCAGGATCAGAGCGCGGTGCAGTCCGGGCTCGCGGCCCTCGACCGGCTGGCCGTCCTGCGCGAGGACGAGCGCCGCTCCGCCGCCCGGCCGGCCGCTCCTTTCACCGCGCACCCGGGACCCTTTTCCGTCGAGATCCGCGGCCTCGTCGCCGGCTACCCGGGGTGTCCGGAGGTCCTCCGGTGCGTCGATCTCGTCGTGCCGAAGGGCGCGCGCCTCGCGATCGTGGGCGGCTCGGGCTCCGGGAAGACGACGCTCCTGAACGCGCTCGGCGGCCTGCTCGAGCCGCGCGGCGGCGAGCTCCTCGTGGACGGCGTCCGCGTGGATCCCCGCTCCTTCGCCGCGAGCGGCGCCGTGGCGACCGTGCCGCAGGAGCCGTTCCTGTTCGACGACGGCATCGCGATGAACGTCCGGATCGGGCGGCCGTCCGCCTCGGACGAGGAGGTGATCGCCGCGTGCCGCGTGGCGGGCGTGCTCGGGTTCGCCGGCGAGCTCCCGGGCCGGCTCGAGGAGCGGATCGGGCGGCGGGGCGCCCGGCTCTCGGTCGGCCAGCGGCAGCGCGTCTGCCTGGCCCGCGCCCTCCTGAGCGCGGCGCCGCTCCTCCTGTTCGACGAGATCACCGCGTCGCTCGACGGCGCGACCGAGCGGGCGCTCGTGGAAGGGCTCGACGGCTACCTCGGCGAGAGGTCGGTGGTGGTCGTCACCCACCGCCTCTCCACGGCGCGCTGGGCATCGCGCCTCGCGCTGCTCGAGGGCGGTGTCATGCGCGCAGAGGGCCCGGCCGGGCAGCTGCTCGAGAGCGATCCGCGCGTCAGGAGCCTCTTCGAAGGGGCGCCGCGGGAGGAGGACTGCGTTGCGTGAACGAAATGGAATCGCCGCGTGGATGGGGATCGCGTCGGCGCTGATCCTGGCCGTTGCCGGCCCCGCGCGGGCCGCCGCGACCGAGGCCCGCTTCCCCGATGGCCGGGCGTTCTTCGACCGCGGCGCGCTCCGGCTCGAGGTGGGCGGCGCCGAGACCTGGTCGCGCCCGATCGAGGGCGCCCCCGCCGGGGCGGCGCTCGAGATCGCGTCCCACGCGCTCGCCGGGGGTGCGACGGCGGTCGACGTCCGCTTCCTCGACGCGGGCGGGGCGCCCGTGTTCGAGGTCGTCGCCGTGCGCGACGTGGGCGCGAAGGCGCTGCGCATCGTGTGGAGCGGATCCGTCGCGGCGTCCGGCGATCCCGGCGAGCTTTCGAGCTCGGCGATCCGGTTCGAGGATCTCACCAGCGACGGCCTGCCGGAGATCCTGCTCGGCACGGAGTTCGATCCGGTCCGCGTCTGCGGGCGCGCGGAGCCGCCCCTCCTTTTCCGGCAGGCGTACGATCCCGGGGCCCGGCGGTTCCGGCAGATCCTGGCCAAACGGCCGGGGATCCTCCCGACGGCGGATCTGGCGGGCGCGGCGGGGAAGGACGATCTGCGGCCGATCGTCGAGGTCGCGAGCGCCTCGAGCGCGTCGCGCGTCATGGGCGACCGCGGCGACACGATCATGCTGACGCCGCCGTTCGCCCTCGTCGACGGCGATCCGGAGACGGTCTGGAGCCCGGGGCTCGGCGCGTCGTCCGGGGAGTTCGCGACGCTCGCCGTCGCCGCCGAGGAGTACGGCGTCGTCCGCGTCGGGATCGCCGTCCCGATGACCGGGGGGAAGCCCGCGTGGGCGCGCCCGAGGTCGTTGCTGCTCGTCACGGACGGCGAGGTCTACCGCCTGCGCTTTCCCGAGATCGAGGGCGCGGCCCCGGGTGCGATCTGGTTCGAGCTCCCGGCCCCGGTCCGGACCCCGTGCCTGACGATCGTGGCCGAGGAGGCGGAGGGGGCGCGCGACAAGGTCCCGCTCGCCGTCGGGGAGATCATCGTGCTCACCGAGCTCGACGCGGGCGGCGGGCTCGAGCGCCTGGTGCGGGATCTCGACGACGCCGCGAAAGGGCAGCGGGCGGCCGCGCTGCTCGGGAGGATGGGCGCGAAGGCGCTCGCTCCGCTGCGGGCCGGGTGGCCGACGCTCGGCGAGCCCGGCCGCAGGCGCGCGATCCGGGCCGTCGCGGACAAGGCCCCGGCCGAGGGTGCGGATCTCCTCGCCGAAGCCTGCGTCGGGAGCGACGGCGTCGCCGCCGCGTCCGCGAGAGAAGGGCTCGCGCGCGTTCCCGCGGAGGGCGCTGCTGCGCTCGGGAAGCTCCTGCCCGGCGCCGACGGGCGGAAGTTCGCGGCGGCGATCAAGGGCTTGGCCGCGCTCCGCGTGCCTGCGTCGGTCGACCTGATGACCGGGGCCGCCGGGAAAGGCTCCCGCGCGCGGCGGGAGCTCGTGCGCACGGAGCTCGGCAAGCTCGCGCGCAGCGAGGCGGCGCTCGGCGAAAGGCTGCGGGGCGCCATGGAGATCGCGGCGGCCGGTGCCGATCGGGAGATCCTGCTCGACCTGCTCCGGGCCGCGGTCGCCGCCGGCGTGGCAGCGGATCGCACCGAGGCGATCGCCTCCGAGATATACGCCGATTCGACGCGCTTCGAGGATCGGTACCGCGCGCTCGAGGTGATCGCGAGGCGCGGGTCGGCCGCGTCGCTGCCTCTGCTTCTCGAGGCTGCGGGGGACGCCGACGCGAAGCTGCGCGCGGTTTCGATATCGGGGCTGGCGGCGTCCGCCCGAAAGGACGAGGCCGCGGCGAGGGCCCTGCGCGCGGCGATCTCCGATCCCGAGGTGCCGGTCCGATTGGCCGCGATCGCCGGCATGCGCGACGCCGGCGCGCACGACGAGGGAGAGGCGCAGCTCGTCGGTGCCGCCGGGACGGACCCGTGGCCCGTCGTCCGAGCGGCGATCGCGGCGCTCGCACCGGAGCTGTCCAGCGAAAGCGCGGCGGAGATCCTGTCCCGCGCGCTGCGTGATCCGGCGGCGCAGGTCAGGCTCGAGGGCCTGTCGAGCGCGGCGCGGGTCGACGGCGACACGATCGACGGGCTCGTGGTCGAGCGGCTCTCCGCCGCCGGCGAGGAGCCCCGCGTGCGCGCGGCCGCCGCCCGGGCCGCACGGGCGAGGTGCATCGAGTCCGCGGTGCAGCCGTTGTACGAGGTGCTCCGCAAGGGGGCCGAGCCGCTCGCGGAGCTGCGGGACGTGGACGCGGCGGTCGCCGCGGCCGGGGCGCTGGGCGCCATCGGCGGCGCGAGATCGGAGGAGCTCCTGCGCAAGGCCCGGCAGCGCTCGAACCCGACGACGGACGCGGCGATCGACGCGGCGCTCGCCCGGTTCGGCCAGGAGTGCGGTTCAGGCGACGGGGACCGGCCGGGTCAGTAGCACGTGTCGCAGGCCCAGACGAAGAGGACGTGCTGGCAGCAGTCCGTCGGCGGGGAGCACGCCCCGGCGAGCCCGCAGTTGCACTCGCCGAGCAGGCACTGGTTGCCGACCTCGGTGGCCAGGCAGTCGTTGCCGCAGACGCCGCAGTGGGCGGGGTTGTTCAGCGGGTTCACGCAGACGTTGTCGCAGCACGCGATGTACGGGTAGTGGGTGATGCACTGGAGCTCCGACACGCACGAGATGCCCGGGTCGGTGTCTGTGTCGGTGTCCGCGTCCGTGTCCGTGTCCGCGTCGGTGTCTGTGTCGGTGTCCGCATCCGTGTCCGCGGCCGGGAGGTCGCAGCAGACCGCCCCAGAGGTCGTGCACTCGTAGGTGCCCTCGACGGTGCCGCCCTGCGCCGTGCAGACGGTCTCGCTGATGCAGACGAAGGGGCACGGATCGGCGTCCGAGTCGGTGTCCGAGTCGGAGTCGGTGTCCGAGTCGGTGTCCGAGTCGGAGTCCGTGTCCGTGTCGGTGTCGGCGTCCGAGTCGCCGCCGTCCGGCTCGCTCGTGGCGAGGCTCGCCTTCGCGCAGCCGAGCGCGAGGGCGGCTCCCGAGACGAGGAGAATCCAAGTTGATGCCCGCGACATGTCCACCTCCTACCCTATGAGTAGACCTTCATGGGCGCTTCAGACGGAATAATAAGCAGGATTTTCATTCCTCGAGCTCGTCCTTCAAATACGTGAGGATGACCTCGTCCAACGATTTGTCGCTGATGAGGCTCTCGCCGAAGCTCCCGGCGGTGTCCGGCGTCTCGAAGATGGAGCGCCCGCGCGCCGCCTCTTCCCGCTCCGGGTTGGGTATGCTGTCGCGCATGGCCGCCGGTGCGATCACGCGCACCCCCATGGAGCTCGCGATCTCGGTCACGGTGGGGCGCCCCTCGTCGTCCTGCACGACGGCGTCAGGCTCGACCTCGTCCCGTTGCGGCTCCTCGACCTGGCCGCCTTCCGGCGTCGTGGTCCCGATCTGCACGCCCAGAATCCGCGCGGCGATGGCGTCGTGCGTTCCGTCGCGCAGGTCGACGAACATCGCCTTGTGCTGGTCCTTCATCATCTGGCGGACGCGCTCTTCCCAGTCCCCGGCGCCCACGAGCTCCCCGTAGGATGCCTTCTTCGTCGCCAGGATGGTGCCCGACGTGAACAGGTGCGTGATGATGTGCGGGTGATCGACGCCCGAGTCCTCGGTCTGGATGTGAAACAGGTGCCCCGCGTGCTTCACGTTCGTGTTGTAGCCGAGGAGCGGTGAATTCGTGCGGTTTCCCATTCCGTGTTCGACACAGCGGCAACGCCTCGTGAAGGCCGTTGGCTCGGTGTCGAAATTCTAGCACACGTGCGCGCGGTGCTGCCAGAAAAGGTAGCATGGGCCGCGGCCGGCCCGCCCCCGCGGTCGCCTACCCCCCGCCCTCGAGCGCCTCCCTGATGCGGCGCGCGAGGGCCGCCCCGACTCCCGGGACCCGGGCGAGCTCCTCCTCGCTCGCCTCGCGGATGCGCGCGATCGAGCCGAGCCGCGTGAGCAGCGCGCGGCGCGTTTTCGGCCCGATCCCGGGCACGCCGTCGAGCGCGGAGCCGATCGTCGCGCGGCGGTGCAGCTTGCCCTGGTACGAGTTCGCCAGGCGGTGCGCCTCGTCGCGCGCCGCGGCCAGGAGGAACAGCGCCGACGTCTCCGCCCGGAGGGGGAGCGGGTTCGCCCGCCCGCGCAGGAAGATCCGATCCGTGGACGCCACGCCGTCCCCGGCGCGCTCCTTGGCGATCGCGACCACCGGCTGCTCGGCGAACCCGAGATCCGCGAGCACGGCGGCCGCCCGCGCGAGCTGCCCGCGGCCACCGTCGACGACGAGGAGATCGGGCGGCGCCCAACCCGGCTCCCCCCTCGCCGCGCGCGTGAAGCGCCGCCCCAGCACCTCGGCGATCGCGGCGAAATCGTCGCCGCCGCCCGCGACGCGCAGCCTGAACGTGCGGCCGGCGTTGCGGTCTACCGCGCCGTCCACCACCGCGCCGAAAGCGCCGACGGTGTGCGATCCGCCGAGGTGCGCGATGTCCACGCACTCGATGCGCCTCGGCGGCGTCGGGAGGCCCAGGCGGCGCTGCGCGCTCGCGAGCCGCGCCGCGGTCGCCTCGGCGTCGCCCCGCCGCGCCTCGAACGAGTTGCGCGCGTTGAGGGTCGCGAGCCGGATCTGGCCGAGCCGCTGTCCGCGCTTCGGGCACAGGATCCGGACCGACGATCCGCGCGCCTCGGCGAGGAGCTCCGCGACGGCGGCCGCGTCGGGCAGGGCGACGGGCAGGAGGATCTCGTTCGGCGTGCGCAGGGCGCGCGCGTAGCGCTGGACGAGGAACGACGACAGGAGGTCCTCGTCCGGGAACTCCTGGTCGTCGAAGTGGTAGTCGTCCTTGCCCGCGAGCCGTCCGCCGATCACGACGAGCACCGAGATCTGCACCTCGCCGCCTTCGCGGTGGAACCCCACCACGTCCTGGTCGACGTCGTGGAAGTCCACGATCCTCTGCGTGGCCAGCGTCGCCTCGACCGCCGCGATCTGATCCCGCAGCACCGCCGCGCGCTCGTACGCCAGATCCTCGGCCGCGCGCAGCATCTCGCGCTCGAGCGCCGCGAGGAGATCGTCGCGCCGCCCCTCGAGGAACAGCCGCGCGTACTCCACCTGCCGGCCGTACGCCTCGCGGTCCACGGGCAGCGTGCACGGCCCGAGGCAGCGCTTGATCTGGTGCTGGAGGCACGGACGGGTCCGCGCCGCGAACGACCGGTCCGAGCACGATCGCAGCTTGAAGTGGCGGTTGATCAGCTTGAGCGTCTGCCGCGCGGGCGCGGCCGAGTGGTAGGGGCCGAAGTAGAGCGCCCCGTCGTCGGTCGGCTTCCGGACCGTCTCGAGGCGCGGCCACGCGGCGCGCGGATCGAGGCGCAGGCAGAGGAACTGCTTGCCGTCCGTGAGCCGCATGTTGTAGCGCGGGAGGTGGCGCTGGATCAGGCTGTGCTCCAGGAGGAGCGCCTCCTTTTCGGAGCTCGTCACGATGCAGTCGATGGTCGAGAGGCGGTCCCGGAGCCCGCGCACGAACTCGCGGGCGTCCGAGGTCGCGGGGGCGAAGTACTGACGGACCCGGTTCCGAAGGCTCTTCGCCTTGCCGACGTAGACGACCCGATCGCGGAGGTCTCGCATGAGGTAGACGCCGGGCAGGGCGGGGAGCGCCTCGAGGAGCTGCGCGAGCTGTTCTTCTTGCATCGGCCGAGGTTCCGGGTGCCGCGCGTCGCGTTCCGCGCGGCCGAGAGGCGTCGTCAGGAGGGCTTGCCGGTCGCGTCGCCCCCGCCGTCCAGCGCCGCGTTCACCATCTCCTTGAGCTCCTTGCCGACCTTGAAGAACGGGAGACGCTTGGAGGCCACGTGCACCGGGTCCCCGGTCCTCGGGTTGCGCCCGTTGTACGGCTTGTACTGGCGCACGGTGAAGCTGCCGAAGCCACGGATTTCAATGCCCTCTCCGTTCTTGAGAGCGTCGGTCATCGCATCGAAGATGCAATTGACGACCATCTCGGCGCGGCTCTTCGTGACGTTCGTCTGGCTCGCGACAGCATCGATGAGTTCCGACTTCGTCATGGTTCTCCTCGTCTCTTGGAAGAATGATTGGTAACAGAGAACGTTGCCCCGGTCAATAGGTACGGCTCGGCTCAAACGCCCGACTTAATTGACTTTTAGTCACGCGTGATCGGCGCGGCAAACAACGATTGATTCGAAGGATTGACATGAGCTAGATTACCTGAAATCCGGAAGCCAAAGGAGCGAGTGATGAAAGACGAGAACTTCTCCGATTCGGTTGAAGGCCAGGACGAGCCGACGCCCGACGAGAGCGCTTCCCCACTCGGGAGCGGGCCGATCGACCCGATGCTGGACCCGCCGGATGGAGAGTACAAGGCGGCCGGCGGCAATGCGAAGGTCGTCATCGTCCTCCTGATCCTGTTGTTGGGCGGCGCCGCGCTCGCCTATTATTTTTATAACGATAACAAGCAATTCGAGGAGTGGAAGAAGAAGCAGGACGACGCCACCGCGCTCGCCAAGAAGGGCGACGACGCCGGATACAAGGCCGCCCTGCGCGCCATCGCCCAGGAGTGCGATCGCAAGGACATCCTGCTGGATGTCGTGTACTCCATCGGCGTCGAGAAGGACAAGGAAGCGGTGCCGCTGCTCGTCAAGTTGCTCGAGCGCGGCGACGGCGTGAGCGAAGAGGCCGCCATGGCGCTCGCGACGATCGGCCCCCCCGAGGGGAAGGCGGGAGCGGACGCGATCTTCAAGCAGATGCAGGCGGTGAAGGACGTCGCGAAGGGGCGGTACGCGTGGGCGCTCTGCGCGCTCGGCGACGAGCGCGGCATGACGGATCTTCTCGAGGCCGTGGGCAAGCAGATCGCGAACACCAAGACGATTCACGGATGGGATCCGGCGGTCATCGCCCGCATGGCGACGACCGACCGCCTGATCCAGATGGCCGACTCCGAGAACGACATCGTGCAGTTCCACGCGGCGCAGGAGCTCGGGTTCCGGAAAGACAAGGACACCATCCCGGCGCTCATCAAGCTGATGGAGTCGAAGGGACGCAACACGGTCGTCGAGGCGGCCGTCGCGCTCGGCCGCAGCAACGATGAGCGCGCGCGCAAGGCGCTCGTCGACAAGCTGCGCGGCGACGACGGTCTCGTGGATCTCATCCTGACAACCGTGACCGCGTCCGTGGGCGCGCCGGGGCTCCAGGCGATCTACGAGGGGCTGCCGGATATTGAGACCAAGTTCAAAGTCATAAACAAGTTCAAAGAGTTGCGCGATCCGCGCGCCGCCGACTTCCTCGTGAAGGTGCTCAACGAGAAGCTGCCGGATACGACGGCCAAGCAGAAGCTCGACGCCGACAACATCCACAACCAGGCGCTTTGGGCCCTCGAGGATCTCGGCGATCCGCGCATCGCGGACAAGATGTACGAGAAGACGGCCTGGGTGCCCGCGACCGACGCGCAGATCCCGGATCCGGGGCTGCGCTATAGGCAGAACGACATGTACCGCCGGCTCGCCAACGGGGTGCCGTCCTGGTTCGCCAAGGTCAGGCCCGAGGGCGCGGCCGACTACCTGCAGAAGATCTACGACGCGAACCAGCCGTACGCCAACACGCCGGAGTGCGCGCAGCGGGTGAAGGTCGACATCGGCCCGCTCATGGACGCCATGGGCCGCACCGGCGATCAGCGCTTCTGCGACCTGATCAAGCCGTTCCTCGATCAGGACGAGAACTTCCACTACCAGGCCGCGTCGCTCGCGATCGCGCGTCTCAAGTGCCCCTTCGCGACCGAGGAGTTCGTCAGGCGCATGGTGATGACGAAGACGGAGCGCAAGGAGGAGCTGTTCTCGACGTCGATCGAGACGCGCGAGTACAGCATGGAGACGCGCCTGCAGGAGCGGCGCAACTCGATCATCGGGTCGCGCTACGTCGGGGACGCCAAGGCGAGCGAGACGCTCATGTCGATTGCGCTCGATCCGATGGACGATCCGGAGCTCCGCACCGAGGCGGCGATCTCGCTCGCGTACATGGAGGACGAGAAGACGCTCCCGATGATCCTGGAGAAGGTCAAGGACAACCTGACCGAGATCGGCGCGCGCACCATCCTCGTGGAGGGGCTCGCGCACAACCCGTCGTCCGAGGCGATCCCGGTCCTGTTCGACATCCTCGAGAAGGAGACGGACGTCACGCTGATGCGCGCCGCGGCGATCACGATAGGCGAGGCCGCCGATCCGGCCAACGACGCGCGCCTGAACAAGCTGCTCGACGATCCCAACGAGGATCGGCAGCGCGTCGCGGCTTTCGCCGTGCTGCTCGGCGGCAGCACCGAGCGCGTCGACCGCGTGATCGAGATCCTGCTCAAGGGACAGGAGACCCGGCTCCTGCTGAAGGAGTGGTTCGAGGCGCGGCAGCCGCTGCTCACCGACGAGATGTTCGAGAAGAAGCGGATTTTCAGGCGGCTCGCGGTCGCGCAGGCGGTCATGGCGCAGAGCGAAAACAAGGGCGAGGCGATCAACTGGGGCTGGCGGTACCTCCTCGATCGCCTGAAGAACGGCTGGGACAACTCGCCGGGCGGCCTCAACGCGAGGGAGATCCGCGACCGCCTGGCCGACGCGGTCCGCAAGGACGCGGGCTACCGGCAGCTCGCGGCCGACACGCTCGCCGGCCTCATCGAGCGCGGCACGCTGCTCGCGCTGCAGGGCGAGGACGGACCGCAGTCCGCCGTCGCGCGCGCCACGCTCGACAAACTCTCCGCCAAGTCGCAGTAGCCGCACGCTCCGGAGCTCTCCCACGGTTGTGTCGGGAAGGGGCGCGCGGATCGTCGCCGCCGCGCTGTTCGCGTGCCTCGCGGGTCTGCTCGCGGCGCTTGCCGCAGCGTCGCACGGTTCTCCCTCGCCGGTGTGGCGGCTCGTCGCGATCGCGATCGTCGCGCACGCCCCCTACGCCGCGCTGATCGCGATCGCCGCGCGCGGCCGCGAGGAGCCCGGGGCGATCGTCGTGATCTGCGCCGCAGCGGCGCTCCGGCTCGTGCTCGTGTTCGGGAGCCCCGTGTTCTCCGACGACGTGTACAGGTACGCCTGGGACGGGCGCGTCGTCGCCGCCGGGCTGGATCCCTACGCCCGCCCGCCGAGCGACGAGGCGCTCGCCGCGTTTCGCGACGAGGGCTTCGCGCGGATCAATAACCCCGAACTGCGCACGATCTACCCGCCCTTCGCGCAGCTCGCGTTCGGCGCGATCGCGTCGATCTCGCCTGCGGTGACCGCGTTCCGGGTCGCCGCCGCCCTGGCCGACCTCGGCGTCGTGTTCCTGGTGATGACGATCGCGCGCCGCATCGCGCGATCGGACCGCCGCGCCGCGGGGCTCGCCGGGATCGCCTACGGGCTCAACCCGCTCGCGTGCATCGAGACCGCCATGTCCGGCCACCTCGAGCCGCTCGCCGTGCTGCCCGTCGCCGGCGCGTTCGCGCTTCTGCTGGGCGCCGACGTTCCGGCGCGGGCGGCCGCCGCTCGTCGGATCGCGGCCGGGGCCGCGCTCGCCGTGGCGTGCTGCACCAAGCTCGTGCCGCTGCTGATCGTCGTGCCGCTCGTGCGGCGCCTCCGCGCCGCGGCGTTGATCGTCCCTTTGGCGCTCGTCGCGGGCTACGCGGCGTTCTGGTCGCCGGATCTCGGCGCCGTGCGCACGCTGGACACCTTCGCGAGGAGGTGGGAGGGAAACGCGGGCGGCTTCGCGCTGATCAAGAGCGCCTCCGAGGGGATCATCGGAGCCGCGACCGGCGCCGGACGCCCGGACGAGATCGTGCACGTCCGGTTCCTCGATCGACCGGCGGCCGCCCTCCAGGGCGGCTTCTTCTCGTTGCACAAGGACGGGGAGCTCGATCCCTCGCGGCCCGGCGCGTTCACCCTCTCGGATCTCGCGCTGGCCGCCGCCAAGATCATCGCCGCCGCGCTGCTCGTGGGCGTCGTGGTCTGGGTGTGCCGGCGCCGTGCCGCCCCTCCGATCTCGGCGCTGTGGGTCTTCGGCGCGTTCCTCCTGCTCACGCCCGTGCTGCACCCGTGGTACCTCCTGTGGATCCTGCCTTGGGCGGCCTGCCTGCGGGCTTGGCCGTGGCTCGCGTTCGGTGCGGCGCTGCCGCTCGCCTACCTGCCCCTCGACAGCTGGTGGGCCGCCGGGACATGGGACGCGCCGGCGTGGATCCCCGCCGTCGAGCACGGCGTTCTCTGCGCGGCCGGGCTGGCTTCCCTTCTCGTGCGGGAGCGAAGAAGGAGAGCCCTGTTGACCGGAAAAGGCGATAGAAGTAGAAATCCACAGTGATGATCGACGCGGACGTCGTCCGATAGGAAGAACCGCGGGAAGCCGGAAAAAGGAGATTCGGGATGGCCAAGACCGTTTTTGGAATTCCAGGCGCGCAGGACAAGGCGGAAGGCAGCGCCCCGATCGCGCCGGGTGGCGCACCGGGCGCGAGGCCGAGCGGCGAGCTCGCGTCGAAGCCGGTGACAGCTTCCCCGAAGCCGATTCCCGCGCCGAGCCCGGCGGCCGCATCGAGGCCGGTGCCGGCCGTCGCATCCCCGGCCCCGATGGCGCGGCCGGCGGTGCCGATGGCCGCCCCCACGCCGGGCGGCGCCCCGAAACCGGGCGGCGCGGCGAGGACGATGTTCGGCATGCCCGCGATGAAGGTGCCGGTCCAAGCGCCGGCGCCCGCGCCAACGCCGGCCGCTCCCGCTCCCGCTCCCGCTCCCGCTCCCGCGGCCGCAGCACCCGCCGCGGTGCCGGAAGACGCGTACAAGGCGACGATGCTCGGCATGCCCGCGGTGGAGGTCGATCCGGCGCGCGACACCTCTCCGAGCGGCGCGTCCACGCCGAGCGGCGTGCCCACGATGGCGCAGCAGGCGGTCACGGATCCCGTCGCCGCGGCTCAGGTCGCCGCCGCCGGCCTCGCGGAAGACGCCGGCATGCCCGCGGTCGCCTCGCCGTCGGCGACGGCGCCGCTCCCGTCGCAGGACAGAGAGCTCGACGACGGCATGGACGACGAGCCGGCGCCGAAGAAGAAGATGAGCAAGCTGATGCTGTGGCTCATCATCGGCGGCGCGGTGCTGCTCACGCTGATCGCCGCCGTGTTGGCGGTCTACTTCCTGATCATCAAGCCGGCGTCGGAACAGTTCGATCAGCTGATGGTCCCCGGGGTGCAGCAGCCTCTTCTGCAGATCCCGACCCAGCCCGGCGCGTTGCCGCAGGGCACGGGGATCCCGACCATTCCGACGGTACCAACGGTGCCGACGGTGCCGACCGCCCCGGCCGTCCCCGCGACGCAGCCGGCGCCGGCGGCGCAATGAGAAGGTGAACCCGTGAAGATACCCGTACAGGTCGCCGGCGAGACGAACGTCGGCATGAAGCGCAACCACAACGAGGACACGTTCTCGGTCGTCGAAAACGAGAACCTGTTCATCGTGTGCGACGGCATGGGCGGCCACGCGTCGGGAGAGGTCGCGAGCCAGATGGCCGTCGAGACCCTGAAGAACTTCTTCCGCGACACGCGCGAGGACGCGGAGCTCACCTGGCCGTTCAAGATGGATCGCTCGCGGCGCTACGAGGAGAACCGGCTCATCACGGGGATCAAGCTCGCGAACCTGCGGATCCACGAGGCGTCGAAGCGGGAGAGCAAGTACCACGGCATGGGCACTACGATCACAGCGACGTACTTCGTGGAGGACGGCGTGTACCTCGCGCACGTCGGGGACAGCCGGATCTACAGGCTGCGCGACGGGGCCATCGAGCAGATCACGGAAGACCACTCGCTCCTCAACGACTACATCAAGATGAAGAAGCTCACCCAGGCCGAGATCGACAACTTCCCGCACAAGAACGTCATCGTCCGTGCGCTGGGCATGAAGGAGTCGGTGAAGGTCGACACGTTCTTCGACCAGCCGCGCTCCGGCGACGTGTTCCTGCTGTGCTCCGACGGCCTGAGCGGAGAGGTGCCCGACGACAAGATGGCCGTGATCTTCAACAGTAACCCCTCCGATCTCCAGGCCGCCTGCCACGAGCTGATCACCGAGGCGAATCGCAACGGCGGCCACGACAACATCACCGTCGTCCTGGTGCGCACGCCGTAGGCGGGCGCTGCGATCTTGGGCCGCGACACGCCGAAAACAGCGACCGCCTACGCGACGACGCGGTTCCTGCGCGCCTACCTCGCGACCTTCGTCGTCCTCGCCTCGTACGCCTGGCTGAACGTGAAGGCGCGCCTCTTCGGGGGGCGGTACCGCGAGGATCACGTCGAGGAGGTGCACCGCCGCAACGCGCGGCGCATCGAGGCGGCGATCCTCGAGCTGCAGGGGCTGTTCATCAAGGTCGGCCAGCTGTTCAGCATCATGACGAACTTCCTTCCGGAGGAGTTCCGCTCCGGGCTCGCCAACCTTCAGGACTCGATGCCGGCGCGCCCGTACGAGCAGATCGAACGCCGCATCCGCGAGGAGCTCGGCGGGGCCCCGGAGGAGGTGTTCGCCGAGTTCGAGCGCGCGCCGGTCGCGTCGGCGTCGCTCGGGCAGGTGCACCGCGCGAAGACGCGCGACGGGCTCGTCGTCGCGGTCAAGGTCCAGCACCTCGGGGTGGAGGAGATGGCGCGCGCCGACCTCCGTACCATCTTTCGCATCGTCCGGATCGTGCGCCGGTTCTTCCGGGCGCGGGGGCTCGAGAACTACTACCACGAGATCAAGGCGATGGTCCTGGACGAGCTCGACTTCCTCAAGGAGGCCGGGAACATCGAGGCGATCGCCGAGAACTTCAAGGACAACCGGCGGGTCGTCTTCCCGCGGGTCCACAGGCAGCTCTCGACGTCGCGCGTGCTCACGCTGGAGTGGGTCGACGGGATCAAGATCGCGGACACGCAGCGGCTCAGGGAGGCCGGGCTGGACCCGGCGACGGTCGCGCGGGATCTCGTGAAGGTCTACTGCCAGATGATCTTCATCGACGGCCTCTACCACGCGGATCCGCACCCGGGCAACGTGCTCGTCCGCGGCGACGGCGCGATCGTGCTCCTGGACTTCGGCGCGACAGGACGGCTCGAGCCGCAGATGCGCCAGGGGATCAGCTCCTTCCTCGAGGCGATCATCAAGGGCGACGAGGATCAGCTGCTGCGCTCGCTCAGGATGATGGGCTTCCTGCGCGTGGGCTCCGAGCAGTCCGACGCGGCGGCGCGCATCATCGAGCACTTCCACAGGAAGTTCCAGGACGAGATCCGGCTCGAGAGCTTCTCCCTGTCGGCGGTCAAGCTGGACACGCGCAAGGGGTTCGAGGCGCTCGCCGACCTGCACGAGATGAACGTGGGCCTCCGGGAGGTGTCGGACGCGTTCCAGATGCCCCGCGAGTGGGTGCTGCTCGAGCGCGCGGCGTTGCTGCTCGCGGGCCTGTGCACGCACCTCGATCCCGGAATGAACCCCGCCGACACGATCCGCCCGTACCTCGAGGAGTTCGTGCTCGGCAAGGATCGCGACTGGTCCGAGATGCTCTTCGACGTCACGCGCGAGAAGCTGTTCTCGTTCCTGTCGATGCCCAGCCTCGCGGAGAAGGTCGTCAACAGATCGCTCGCCGGCAAGGTGAGCTTCCGGGTCGAGGGGATCCAGAGGGCGTCGGATCAGCTGTACGCCGCCGCGCACCAGCTCATGTACACCCTCCTCGCCTCGGTGAGCGCCGGCGCGGCGATCTACTGCCACAGCCACGGCGAGACCGAGCTGGCGCGCTACGCGGCCTGCGTCGCGGGGGGGTTCGGCTTCCTGACGGTGATCTCGATGCTGCGCGCGAGGAGGCACGGCAGGCGGCGATGATCCGTAACGCCGCGGCGACGTTGGGAAATCGCCCCGGGGCGCGGCTTTGCGGCCGTGTTTATGGCTTGATGGGGCGAGACATGTTTGATACTGATACTTGCTTTCTGTTGGACTAAAATCGTCGCGGCGCTTGCCACCGGACGGACGCTGTACCGCAGGAGAAATTATATGGCCGACGGGCAGATGGTCATGTACGAGGAGGAGTTCAACCAGATCCAGAGGGTCTGCGACAAGCTCGTGCGCGACGCCAACGCGATCGTCGTCTTCATCGTCGACAAGAACGGCCAGCTGATCTCGACCTCCGGCGCCTACGAGAACCTGGACACCACCTCGCTCGCCTCCCTGACGGCGGGCAACATCGCCGCCACCGGCGGCATGGCCAAGTTGCTGAAGGAGAACGAGTTCGCCACGCAGTTCCACGAGGGGGAGCGCCAGAACATCCACATCCAGATCGTGGGGCAGCGCGTGATCCTCGTGGTGATTTTCGACGAGCGATCCTCGCTCGGGTTGGTCCGGCTCCGCGTGCGCAAGGCCACCGAGGAGCTCAATTCGATTTTCGAGTCTCTGCTCAAGAAGATGCAGGATCCCGACGCGTCGACGCCGTTCGCCGAGATCACGGACGACGACATCGACAACTTGTTCAACGATTAGGCAGAGGATCGCGGCAGATGTCGTTCATCAACTACTCATCTCGTGAAATCAACTGCAAGATCGTCTATTACGGCCCGGGCCTGTGCGGAAAGACGACGAACCTCCAGTACATCTACAATCGGACGAACCCCGAGGCCAAGGGAAAGATGATCTCGCTCGCCACCGAGACCGAGCGGACGCTGTTCTTCGACTTCCTGCCGTTGTCCCTGGGCGAGATCCGGGGTTTCAAGACGCGCTTCCACCTGTACACGGTGCCGGGGCAGGTCTTCTATGACGCCTCGCGCAAGCTGATCCTCAAGGGGGTCGACGGCGTGGTGTTCGTCGCGGACTCGCAGATCGAGCGCATGGAGGCGAACATCGAGTCCGTCGAGAACCTGCGCTTCAACCTGCAGGAGCAGGGATACGATCTCGACAAGATCCCCTACGTGGTTCAGTACAACAAGCGCGACCTGCCCAACGTGGCCGCGGTCGACGAGCTGCGCTCGTTGCTGAACACGGGAAACGCGCCGGACTTCGAGGCGGTGTCCACCACCGGCCAGGGCGTGTTCGACACCCTGAAGGCGATCGCGAAGCTGGTGCTCACCGAGCTGAAACGCGGGAGCTAGCGAGGAGGTCAGTCATGAGTCAACGCCACGCAATCCGGGTCCTCTGCGGGTTCGTCGCTTCGGCGCTCGTCGTCGGGTGCGGGATACCCGAGGAGCAGTACAACGCCAAGGTGATGGAGGCCGATCGGCTGAAGAAGGAGCTCGCCCAGGCGGCGCTCCAGCAGCAGGCGCTGGAGGCGCAGCTCGACACGGTCCGCCAGGAGAACCGGACGCTCGCGGGCCGCCTGTCGGAGCTCGGCGACGACGTCGCGAAGCTGCTCGGCGAGAAGAGCGCGCTCTCGACCGACCTCGAGCAGACGCGCGATCGCGAGGCCCGGCTGAAGAGGGAGCAGGAGGCGCAGCGCGCGCGCATGGCGAAGTACCGCCAGGTGATCGAGAAGTTCAAGTCGCTCGTCTCCTCGGGCAAGCTGAAGATCCGGATCCAGCGCGGGCAGATGGTCGTCGAGATGGCGTCCAACATCCTTTTCGACGTGGGCAAGGCGGATCTCAGCGAAGAGGGCAAGATCGCGCTCGGCGAGCTCTCGAAGGTCCTCATGACCATCACGGATCGCAACTTCCAGGTGGCCGGCCACACGGACAACGTGCCGATCGAGTCCAAGAGGTTCCCGTCGAACTGGGAGCTCTCGACGGCGCGCGCGGTCACGGTGGTGAAGTTCCTGCAGCAGGGCGGCGTCGATGCGGTGCACCTCTCAGCCGCGGGCTACGCCGAGTTCATGCCGGCGAAGTCCAACGACAGCGAGGATGGGCGATCGGCCAACCGCCGCATCGAGATCACGCTCATGCCCAACCTCGACGAGCTCCCGGACCTGAGCGGGCTCGAAGGCGAAGTCTCCGAGTAGCCGGATGGCGGATCCCGATACTCCGTTTCGCACGGTCGGGATCGACATCGGATCCAACACGTTCAGCTTCGCCGCCCTGGAGCGGGCGGGCGGCCGCGTCGAGGTGACGCGGGACGCGTCGATCGCGGTGCGCCTGTCGGAGGGGCTCGCGCCGGGCGGGCGCCTGAGCCCGATCGCGGTGGCGCGCTGCCTCGGGGCGTTGGCCGAGGTCGCGCCGCGGTTCGGGATCCCCGGCGTCCCCTTGCGGGTGGTCGGAACCCAGGTGCTCCGGATGGCGGCCGACCCCGAGGTGTTCACCCGGCCGGCGCGAGACGTCCTCGGCGCGGAGATCGAGGTCATCGACGGCGCCGAGGAGGCGCGTCTCGTGTTCCGGGGCGGCACGCTGGGGCTCGCGGGCGGTCCCTGGATCGTCGTGGACGTCGGCGGCCAGTCGACGGAGCTGTGCTGGCGCGATCCGTCGGGCGCGCTCGTCCCTTCGAGCATCCCGATGGGCGTCGTGGGGCTGACCGAGCGCTTCTTCACGGGAGATCCGCCCGGCGCGGACGAGCTCGAGGCGATGAGGCGCTGCGTCGAGGCGGCGATCTCGGAGGCGATCCCCGGGCGGCTCGAAGGCGAGGTGCTCGGCGTGGCGGGCACCGCGACCAACCTGGGCGCGCTCGAGGTCTGTCCGGGGGAGTGGCGCCGCGAGCAGATCCACGGCGTCGCGGTTTCGCGGGAGCGCCTGCGTCACTGGCTGGGCGTCATGGCGGGGATCCCGACCGACGAGCGCTCGCGGCGGTACGGTATCGGATACGCCCGCGCCGACGTCTTCCCGGCGGGGCTCGTGCTCCTGGACGCCGTGCTGTCGCGCCTCGGCAAGGAGGTCGTGCGGGTCTCCGTCAACGGGCTGCGTGTCGGCGCGGCGCTGTCGATCCTCGGAGGTTGACGAAATGGATCTGGGGCTGGAAGGCAGGAAAGCGATCGTGTGCGGGGCGAGCCGTGGCCTCGGGTTCGCGGCCGCCCGCGCGCTCGTCAGGGAAGGGGCGCGCGTCGCCGTCGTGGCACGGGGTGCCTCGGCGCTCGAGGCAGCGGCCGGAGAGCTCGAACGGGAGGGCGGCCCGAGGCCGTTCGCCGTCGCCGCGGATCTCGTGGTGCCCGGGGATCGGGAGCGGGCCGTGCGGGAGGCGCGGGCCGCGCTCGGCGGCGTCGATGCGCTCGTGCTGAACACCGGCGGGCCGCCGCCCGGACCGTTCGAGAGCCACGGCATCGAGAACTGGCACCTCGCGATCGAGCTCGCCCTCGTGAGCGCGGCGCACCTCGCGGCGCTCGTGCTCCCCGAGATGCGGGAGCGGCGGTTCGGGCGGATCGCCCAGATCGTCTCCATCGCCGGGCTCGAGGCGGTCGACGGGCTGATCCTGTCGAACGCGTCGCGGCCCGCGGCGCTGGGCTTCGCCAAGGCGCTCGCCCGTGAGGTGGCCGGGGACGGCGTGCTCGTGAACAGCGTGTGCCCCGGCGTGTTCCTCACGGATCGCATCCGCGAGCTCGCCCTGGAGCGGGCCCGCTCCCGCGGGATCACGGAGGACGCGTTCCTCGCCGAGTTCTGCGGCGACATCCCGATCGGGCGCCCCGGGGATCCCTCCGAAGTCGGGGATCTCCTCGCGTTCCTGTGCTCGCCGCGAAACACGTACATCACCGGCGCCGCGATCCCGATCGACGGGGGAAAGACGCGGCGGCTCTACTAGGAGAAGAACATGCGGAAACCGAAAGCGATTGCGATCGTCACGTCCCTCACCGCGGCGCTGGTCGCGGGGTGCGGCGGCGCCCAGCCGGAGTCGACCGCTCCGGACGGCGTCTCCGGCGCCACGGATGTCGCGCCCGCGCCGCGGGACGCTGGGCCGGAACCCCCGGCCGGGGAGGCGGAGCAGGCGGGACATGTCTGCGAGGCTTCCATCGGCGCGCCGGGAGAAGTGTGGCCGCGCCTCGAGGCGATCCGCGCCCTCCCGGAGGAGGAGCGGGCCGCGAGGTGCGGGCTCGATCTGGTCCCGATCATCTCGGCGTGGCGCACGCTCCCGGTCGACATCCTCGGGCCGGTCGTCGAGCGCGCCGCGGGCGATCCGACGGCGCTCGACGCGTGGGTCGCGAGCGCTGGCAAGAGCGCGCCCGGGGCCGCGGCGGGCGTCGTGGCGATGGACGTCATCGGCCGGTTCGCCGTGGGCGGAGATCCGAAGGCGATCGAGGAGCGGCGCGCCTATTGGGGCGGCGGCCCGGCCGCCGGAGTCCCGGAGATCGCGGCCGTGCTCGAGGAGGCGAAGGCGCTTCCCAAGCTGCTCGCCGAGGTGAACGCGATGCACGAGCTCCGCTGCCTGCTCGAGGTGAACGCGCTCGGCTTCGCGATGAAGTGCAAGCCGATCCACCCCGCGACGACCCCGATCACGTTGAACTGGACCTCGGCGGTGCGCGACGGCGTGCTCGAGAAGCTCGAGCTGACCGACTGCTTCGGCAAGAGCTGCCCGAAGCTGAAGGCGACCTCGACGAAGCTCCTGACGCGCTACCGCGCCCTCGTCGACGAGATCCGGAAGCTCGAGAGCCCCGTCTATCGCGAGCGGCTGTTCGCGCTCGTCGTCCTCCCGCCGTTCAGCTCCCGATCCGACGGGCAGTGATCCGTCAGGGCAGGAAGAACTCCGCGTCGAGCCACTCGGTGCCGGTCGCCACGCAGGCGCCGCCGCCCTCGGTCGTGGGCGTCCACACGAGGTGCTGATCGATTTCGAGCTTCCCCAGGCAGGCGTCCGCGTCCTCGCACATCGACTGGACGACGGCGCCGAAGACGTGGGTGTCGTCGGGAGAGCCGTCCGCGCAGCGGAAGCCGCCGCTCGCCAAGGCGCACTCGAGCGTGTCCTCGAGCCTGCCGCCGGAGACGTGCTCGAAGTACTCGAGCCCCTCGAGGCCGTTCCGCGCGGCGTAAGCGCCCAAGCCCATGTAGAAGGCGCAGTCCACGGTGCAGCGCTGCACGCCCGCCGCGAAGGCGTCGTTCTCCACGGTCCCTTCTGCGGCCGGCCACTCGCAGGCGAGCTTGTCCTCGCAGTAGTCCTTGCACGCGTTGGGCGCCGACGCCCGCAGGTTGTCGATCGCGTCGACGAGATCCTCGTCGCACGCGGCGCAGGCGAGAGCTGCGGCCGCGAGCGCGGCGGCGATCACCGGGCCCCCTCGGCCCGCGCGTCGGTTGCGTTGCGTGCGCATCGTCTCACCTCGTTCTCCACCGACCCGGCGTCAGTGGTAGTTCCCCTGGACATTCGGAGCGGAGGAGGCGGGGATCTCCCCGAACCGCTCCTCGTAACGCCGCACGAGCTCGGCGAGCCCGGCCATCAGGCGCTTCGCCCCCTTCGGGTTCACGATCACGCGCGAGACGACGTGCGCTTGCGGGCGCTGCGGCTCCGCGAAGATGAAGTCGAGCACGAACTCGTTTTCGTTGTTGTGGACGATGGAGAGGTTCGAGTACACGCCCTTGGCCACCTGCGGGTCCGCGCCGATCTTGAGCGCGACCGGGCCCTTGGCGACCCCCTCCCCGTCCTTCTTCTCGCGGTCGTCCGCCATTCCGTCCTCCTGCGCCTCAGTCGTCGCGTGTCTCGAGGTCGTCCGTCATGTCCGGGATGGCCTCGCGCTTCTTTTCGCGGGGCGCCGCCGCCGCCGGCGGCACCGACTTCCGCCGCTCCGCCGCGGCCTCTGCGGCGTTGGCGGGCTGCCGGATGATCTCGCTGATCGTGCGCGCCACCTTGTCCCCGGCCTTCGACTGGATCCTGTGGAAGATGTTTCGCGCCTCCTCGAGCTTCGCGCGGCCGCCGTTCACGTCGCCGCGCTCGAGCAGGCGGTTGCCGTACGCGTGGAGCGATCGCGCCACCTCGAACTCGTTCCCGATGGCGCGGAAGATGACGAGCGCCTTCTCGAAGTACGTGATCGCCTCGTCCTCGGCCTCGACGTTCGACGTGTCCCACATCGTCGTGGCCGCGAGCTCGCCCAGGGCCCGCAGCGCGAGCCCCTCGAGCTCACGCCCGCCGACCTCCTTGGCGAGCATGAGGGACCTCTCGAGCTGGAGCCGCGCCGCCTCGAAGTCGCTCATCTTCTGCGAGAGGATGCCGATGTTGCGCGAGACCTCCGAGTGCAGCAGCCGGTCGTCGAGCGTGGTAACGACCTGCTCGCACGCTTTGAAGTGGCGCATCGAGTCGTCGAGCTTGCCCTGATCGCGCAGCGCCTCGCCGAGGTTGTTGTTCAGGATCGCCATCATCCGGCGATCACCGACCTCCTCGGCCAGGGACAGGGCGGCCTCCCAGCGCGCGATGGCGCGCTCGAGATCCCCGCGGTTGAACAGGACGATGGCGAGCGCGGACATCGTGTGCGCCATGCCGCCCTTGTCGCCCGCCGCGCGCCGCAGCTCGAGCGCCTCCTCAAGGAACCGCTCGGCCTGCGCGTAGGCCCCGCGCGCCGCCTCCACGTGCCCGAGGCTGTGCAGGCAGACCGCGATCGACGGCCTGTTGTCGAGCTTGCGCTGGATCGCGAGCGCCTGGTTGAGCAGCTTGAACGCGCGATCGTAGGAACCCTGCCGGCGCGCCAGCTCGCCGAGATCCCCGAGGCAGGCCGCGACCCCCTTCTCGTCGCCCGCGGCCTTGAACAGCGCCATCCCGCGATCGAGGAAGGCGCGCGCCGCAGCGGCGTCGCCGCGGGCCCTGTAGAGCCTGCCGATCTTGTTGAGCGCCGCGCCGGCCTTCCCGCGGTGGACGAGGATCCACGCGTGCCGCAGCATCTCCGTGTAGTAGAGCTCCGCCGCCTCGTACTGGCCCAGGAGCTCGTGCACCGATCCGAGATCGTGCAGCGCGTCGACAATGACGACGCGATCCCGCTCGTCGGCGAGCGAGAGCCCCTTCTGGAAGAGCTGGATCGTCTTCTGGTTCAGGTGGCGTTGGCGGGCGTCCCGCGCCGCGTTGATGTAGGCCAACGCCGCGCGCCGCTTCTCGCCGGCCGCCTCCCAGTGCTCCGCCTCCTCGCGGGCGAAGCGCGGGCCGGACTTCGCGCTCGCGTGGCTGAACCACTCCGCGACGAGGTAGTTGAGCTTCTCCGCCTCGGCGGGGTCCACCTCGCCCCGGATGTCGTCCCGGATGCCGGATCGCGCGAACGCGAACTTGATCGAGCCCTCGATGTCCTGGTCCGGGAGCTGGACGATGAACTGCCGTTCGACGAGGCGGGCGAGCGACGAGGAGATCGTGAACGCGTCCGAGTCGTCGGCCCAGATCTGGCCGGCGCCGATGTCCTCCTTGAGGCGCACGCCGACGCGCGTGAGCGCGACCACCGCCTCGTCCCAGAACACCTCGCCCACGATCGCCGCGCACTTGATGACCGACCGATCCCTCGGATCGAGCCGCTTGAGCCTCGCCTTGAGCGCGTCGATCACCTTCACCGGCATGTCGGCCATGGAGAGCTTCGACAGATCGGCCTTCCACGGCTCGGAGGAGGTGTCGACGACGCCGGTCTCGGTGAGCAGCGCGCACAGCTGCTTGAGCGATCCGGGGTTGCCGGCGACCCGGTCGATGGTCGCCTGGACGAGCTCCTCCGGCGGGTCGACGAGCCGGGGCAGGAAGTTGCGGAACAGCTGACGCAGCACGTCGTCGTCGAGCGGCTCGAGCCGCACGCGGACGACCGACGGGTTGTCGGTGATGTCCTGGATCTCCTCCGTGCCGCCCATGGCAACCATGAGGGGGATCGAGCCCAGGGCGTTGAGCACGTCCAGCTGCAGCGCGCGCGACTCGGGTGTGGCGTGGTGCAGCGCGTCGAGGATGAACACGGCCGGCCCCTCCACGGCGTCGGCGATGAGAAAGCGGACGACGGCCTCCTGGACGCGCTTCAGCAGGAGCGCCTGGTCGGACTCGAGCGCGCGGAGCACGGGGCTGTCCGGGAACGGCATGTTCGCGAGGTAGCCGAGGAGGTGCGCCGTCTCCGTGACGAGCGCGGCCGAGCCCGCGCCGAGGGTGTGGCCCACGAAGTTCGTGAGCTTGAGGCGCGTGGTCATCGGATCCTCCTCCTCCACTTCCCGCAGGCGGAGGCGCAGGAGGCCACGGATCGGCCCAAACAGATCGTCGTCGGCGTGGCAGTGCACGTGGAAGATCCGGTTCTTCGGGATCCTGCCCGTGAGCCGCTCGGCGAAGGCGTCGAGGAGCGTCGAGACTCCCATGCCGGTCTCGCCGGTGACGATCGTGCCGCCGACGGTGCTGTTCTCGACGCACACGTCGAAGCAGTCCATCAGCACGCGGAGCTCGGCCTGCCGGCCCTCGAGCGCGGTCTCGAACGCGTCCGCCGGCAGCTCCTCGGGCGTCGGTTCGGTCGGCGAGTGCGCCGAGCCCAAAGGCGCGCCGCACGCCTCGCAGGTGGCGGCCCTGGACGGGTTGGCGGCGCCGCACGCGAGGCACGGGACTATCGAGGTGCGCTCCGTCGCCTCCGCCTTGCAGACGTTGCACAGCAGCTGGTTCGGCTTGATGGGCACGCCGCAGCGCGCGCACGTGTTCGGCTTTTCCTTGCTCATGGGCTCCCTCTCACGAAATTGGAGTCGGAGTATAGCACGTATTCTGGTAGGATTTCCCCGCTTTCCGATGCACGAAGGAGCACCTCGAGATGCCGCGCTGGCTCATGGAGCTGCTGGGGTTCCTCCACCGCAAGTGGAGCGTGTTCCACGGCCTCATCGGGTGGCCGCTCGTCGGGGAGATCGACGAGAGATTCTTCGTCGTGCCCCCCGAGTTCGCGACGAAGCGGTTCGGCGAGACGACGCACCTCCCGACCGTGCTCGAGATCTACGTGAGCCACGAGCACCAGTGGCCGCTCGACATCGGGCGCCTCGTGGATTCCGTGTACTTCCACAGCCTCGATCCGGTTGTGTTCAACGTCTGCTTCGCGTGCGCGAAGCCCTCGCTGCTCAGGGGCGGCGACTACGCGAACCCGGAGTCGCACTGGTTCAACGTGTTCTTCGGCACCTACGAGATCGACGTGCGGTGCGCGGAGTGGACGCGGCCGTTCGGCTTCTCCTCCGCCGTCGAGGGGGAGCTCAACCCGGAGTTCGACGACCTCCTCCGGATCGGAAAGTCCGACTGGAACTACTTTTCCAATTTCATCTACGGTGTGCCGAAGGAGGAGTGCGCGCGCCACGACCAGGATCCGCCGATCGCGTCGACGCGGATCATCGAACCGAGGGTGTGCATCGGCGGGAAGGAGTACGTCGAGGCGGAGGTCGACGGGCTGGACGTCGTGAGCGGGTACGTTTCCGGGACCGACGGGCAACGGCTCCGAAACAACGTGTGCGGCTTCTCGTCCATGTGGCGCGCCGTGTTCGGCAGGCCGAAGAGGAGCGGCGGTTCGTGCGCGAGCTTCGCGGGCACCTCGATGCGGATGCGGTTCTACGCCCGCTGGGAGAAGGGCTGGGACTCGGATCTCGACTGCGAGGCGTACAAGACCTTCATCTACGGGGGCACGGTAAACCTCGGCTACGCGGGGCCGGTCGACAACGGCGAGTTCCTCGCGGCCCAGATGGAGGCGGTCCGGGCGGCTATGGTGCAGGCCCCGTTCCGCAAGCGCGAGCGGCCGGGGAGGCCGGCCGAGTGGAAGGCGAAGATCGCCGGGATGCAGGAGCGGGCCGCGAGGCGGAAGGCCGGCACGCCATAGACAGGCGCGGGGCTCGCCTCGCCCGTTCTACGGGATCACCTCGTCGGCGCCGATGTCCGGCGTCGAGTCGCGCGGATCGCCGTCGATGTCGTCGTCGCACAGCCCGGGCTCGAGGACCGCGCCCTGATCGATCGCCGCGGTCGCGCCGCTCGCGAGGTGGAGATCCGCGCCCTCGGGATCGGCGAACAGCGCCGCGTCCGCTTCGGCGAGGTTGGCCTCGTTCTGCGCCGCGGTCGCGCCGTCGCGCTCGTAGAACGGATCCGTCCCGACGTTGTTCGCCACCTCCACGGCGGCCGCTCCCGCGAACCTCCACTCGACGGAGGAGAACGCGCCCTCGGCCGCGAACACGGAGTTGTGGACAGCCCTCGCCCCGCACGCCGACCAGAGGCAGATGCCGCAGTCGGCGCCCGAGTCGGACGCGAACAGCTCCGCGCGCGACACGGCGATGAAGTTGTTCGCGATCACCCCGCCCACGTGGTCCATGTAGGCGCCATCCGCCTCCGGGCACGGGTCGTCGTCCCACGGCCTGCCGTCGCCCGAGTTGAGCATGCCGAAACCGACGCCGCGCGCGTTGTCCACGAGCACGTTGCGCACGACGATCGTGTCCCGGCAGACGTTCCAGAAGTGGATCGCGTGCTCCGAGAGGCCGCTCTCGCACCAGAACCCCTCGATCCGGTTGTCGCGGATCACCCAGCCGCGGGCCGCGTGGGCGTCGATCCCGCCCGTGTAGCAGCCGCTCACTTCCGGGCGCCCGGCGTCGGTGAGCTCGATCGTCGAGCAGGCGATCTCGCCGAAGTCCGGGTAGTAGGGCGCGTCGCCGGACGGGTTGATCTTGATCCCCTGCTCGCGCGGGTCGACGACGTGGACCCTGTAGATGCGCGTGTTCAACGTGTCCGCCGTGTCCGTCGCGATCACGTGGATGGGGTGCGTATAGGCGCGCCGGATCGTCAGCTCCGCGATCGTCACGTCCGAGGCCGCGACGGTCACGATCTCGGTCGAGGCGTAGCCGCCGTCGATGATCACGGCCTCCGGATCGCCGTTCTCCGAGCGGAGCGTGACGCCGGGCGCCGAGATCCACAGGTAGTCGCCGTCGAGCGCGTACACGCCGTCGGCGAGGACGATCGTGTCGCCAGCCGCGGCGCCGTTCACGATCGCCGGGAGATCCGCCGCGTCGTCGGCGGTCACGTGGACCACGTTCTCGCCCGCGCCGGGCGCGGGGAGCGGCTCGCACCCCGTGTCGGCGTCCGAGTCGGTGTCGGCGTCCGAGTCGGTGTCGACGTCGGTGTCGGCGTCCGAGTCGGTGTCGGCGTCCGAGTCCGCGTCCGTGCCGGAGTCCGCGCCCCCTCCGCCCGCGCCGTCGCCGCAGCCCGCGCACGCGGCGAGCAGGAGCGCGAGCGCCGCCCTGAGCCGAAGATCCGATCCGCTTCGCATGATTCCCTCCCTCGTTGTGGCGTCGTTCCGGCCGTTGGGCCATTATACAGCTGTCGTGCACGGGAGGAGGCGGAGATGAAGAGCCATCGGGAAGAGCTGTGGTTCGAGTCGCGCTCGCGGCGCGAGTACGTCAACATCACGGTTAAGGTGCAGGCCGCGATCGCGGCGAGCGGGATCCGGGAGGGGCTCTGCCTCGTCAACGCGATGCACATCACGGCGAGCGTGTACGTGAACGACGACGAGCCCGGTCTCATCCACGACTACGACGACTGGCTCGAGGGGCTCGCGCCGCACGAGCCGACGGACCGCTACCGCCACAACCGGAGCGGCGAGGACAACGGCGACGCGCACCTGAAGCGGCAGATCATGGGGCGCGAGGTCGTGCTCGCGGTGACGAAGGGCGCCCTGGATCTCGGGCCGTGGGAGCAGGTCTTCTACGCCGAGTTCGACGGCCGCAGGCGCAAGCGCGTCCTCGTCAAGATCATCGGGGAGTGAGATCGGGGCGGTGCTAGAATCTAAGGAGAGATAAGGGGGATCGCCGTGAAATCATTCCATCCAACCATCATTCTTCTGCTAGCCGCTGTGCTCGTCGATTGCTCCGACAGCGGCGAGCCGAACGACCAGATGGATGCATCGACGGATACCGATGCGGACTCCGACACGGACGTCGACACGGACACTGACGGCGATGCCGACACCGACGTCGATTGCGACACGAGTCCCGTCGACACGGAGTGGACTGGCCCGGGCAGCGGCATGTGCGACGGGGTCGACGGGATGCAGCCGGCCGGCGATGGCGGCGTTTCCAGCGTTTCAGTGGGGATCGAGGGATGCTTGGGCGGATTCTTTCATCGTTACGACAACCCTGCGTGCGCTGCGGAAACCGATATCCATTGCACGCTCCCCTACGGTGATTGCGACGAGGTCGACGGCGGCTGTCCGCCCGGAGAAGCCTGCGCCAACGACTTATGGGGTTGTGTGTGCGTCACGCCGTGCATGAACGACGACGACTGCGATCCCGGCGAGATCTGCCTCTGCGCGTTCACTGCTCCAGGCGGGCTCGTACCCGTGTCCGTCAGTAACGGGGCCCGCCGGTGCATTCCGGCGGATTGCCGGACCGACGCGGACTGCGCGCCGTACCGCTGCGGCATCGCGATAGGTGCGTGCGGCGGCGTGGCCGGAGCCCGGTGCCACACCGCGCTCGACGGATGCGAGGGATCGGATCCATGCCCGGATCCTTACTGCAGCGGTCCCGCTCACTGCTATTTCAACACCTCTTCGGAAAAGTGGATTTGCGCCGAGTGGCCGGACTGCGATTGATCACCGCGGCGGCTGCGAGGTGCGGTCCTTGGTCGCGTCGATCAGGCGCCGGAGCGCCGCGGCGAGCTCCTCCGGCGCGGACTCCCGCTCCGCCATGACGAACACGCCGAGCCGGCCGGCGGCGTCCGAGAGCTCGGGGGTCGGCCCGCCGCACGTCAGGAGGATCCGCGCGTTCGGGCGCTCCTCGAGCAAGAGCCCAGCGAGGTCGAGCCCGCTGCGGCCCGCGATCTCGGCCGCCGCGATCACGGCGTCGAACGCCCCGGGCGTGCCGCGGTAGTCGGCCAGCGCGGCGTCGAAGCTCGAGTGCGCGGTGACCCGGTAGCCGAGCGAGACGAGGAGCCGCCGCGTCCGCCGCCGCGACGGCGGATCCCCTTCGACGAGGAGCACGTGCTCGCTGCCGGTCGGGTTGGGGCTCTCGAGCGCGTCCCTCCCGCACGGCGGATCGATCAGGGGGAGATAGACCGAGAACGACGCGCCTTTCCCCTCGTCGCTGTCGACCGTGATCGTGCCGCCGTGATCCTGGGCGATGCGCAGCGCGGTGGGCAGGCCGAGCCCCGTCCCTTCGCCCCGGTTCGTCGCGACGAAGAACGGATCGAAGACGCGGTCCAGGTCGCCGCGCCGGATGCCGGGCCCGTCGTCGGTGACGGTGATGACGACCGACTCGCCCGGCTCGATAGAGCGCCGCGCGCTGCCGGCGTCCGCGCCGAGGTGCAGAAGCGCCGTGCTCACGGTGATCGTCCCCTTGCGGGGGCCGATCGTCTGCACCGCGTTCGTCGTCAGGTTGACGATCACCTGGTGCAGCTGCGTGGCGTCGCCCATGACGTACATCTTCTCGCTTTGCAGCGCCCGCCGAAGGCTGATGGGGACCGGGAGTGACGCCTCGACGAACGACAGCGTGCCGTCGAGGAACCCGCCGACCTCGAGGGGCTCGCGCCGCTCGACGCCCTGCCGGCCGAAGGCGAGGAGCTGGCTCACCGTTTCGCGGGCGCGCCGGGCCGCAAAGAGCACCTCGTCGAGATCGCGCCGGATCGCGTGGCGCTCCGGCAGGTCGTCCCGGGCCGCGGTCGCGAAGCCGATGATCGCCGCGAGCAGGTTGTTGAAGTCGTGGGCGATGCTGCCGGTCAGCGCGCCCATCGCCTCCATGCGCTGGATGCGCTGGAGCTCCGCGGTGCGGTGCTCCACCTCGGCCTCGAGCTCCGCCCGAGAACGCGAGAGCGCCTCCTTGGCGCGGATCTTGTCGGTCACGTCGCGGATGATGATGATGCGCCCGAGCCGCTTGCCGCCCCGCGTCGGCGTCGAGGCCGACAGCGACAGGCTGCGCGCGGCGCCGCCCGATCCGGCCACCGTCACCTCCGCGCTCGAGCGCTCGGCGATCTCCTGCCACCCCGGGACGATCGCCGCGGCCCGGGCGCCGGAGAACACGTCGCCCTTGAGCCCGATGAGCGCTATCGCCGCGGGGTTCATCTGACGCACGCGATCGTACCTGTCGAGGATGGCGATCCCGTCGCGCGCGTTCCCGAAGAGGTCAGCGGCGATCTTGGCGATGTCGACCGAGAGGAACCCGTGCCGGAAGATGGCGACGCTCACGAACGGGATGAGGATGAGGAACGACGACGACACGAACGGGAAGCTCCTCCCGCTGAGGGACTGGGAGGCGAGCTCGCCACAGGCGATGAACGCCACCGAGAGGAGGGCGCCTATCGCGATTGTCAGGAGCGCGTTGCGCAGCGCCGGATCCCGCGCGCCCATGACGCCGCGGACCATGATCCAGCTCGCGACCGCCAAGGTGAGCGCGGTCAGCCCCTTGCAGAACACGATCCAGTCTCCGTCCTCGACGATCACCATCCCGTCGGGACCGCGCGCGACCGAGGCGACGCCTTTGTCCGTGGCGACGTAGATCGCGACGACCGCGACGGAAACAACCGCTACCGCGAACCAGATGACGTCCCTCCGACGGCCGCGGAACGCGTAGGCGAAGTCGAGGAGGAGGGGCGGCACGACGATCAGGAAGAGGCCGGAGAGCCGCACGATCGCGACCTCGTGTCCCAGGGAGATCGGCAGGTAGAGCACCAGGCCGAGAAGCGACCAGAGGGCGCCGTCCAGCATCAGGAGCCGAAGCGAGTAGTTCGTCCGCGCCCGCCAATCGTAGGCGAGGAGGAGCGCCGCCAGGAAGAGGGACGCGCTGAAGCCGAGGACGAGGAGCACGACGTGCAGCTGCGCCATCACCGCGCCTCCCCGCCGCCGTCGATGAGGTGCCGGAGGGCCACGGCGAGCTCGTCCTTGGAGAGCGGCTTCTCGAGCGCGGCGTCGAAGCCGGCCAGGGAGGCGCGATCCCTCTCCGCGTGCGTGAGGTTGCCCGAGATCAGGATGAGGCGGGCCGAGGGGGCGACGGCGCGCGCTCGAACGCCGACGTCGATGCCCGAGACGTCCGGCATCGCCAGATCGGTGATGACGACGTCGTAGCCCTTCGGGTTGCGCTCGAGCTCCTCGATCGCCGCAACCGGATCCGTGAACGCGGTCACGGCGTAGCCGAGCGAGGAGAGGAGCCTGCGGCCCATGCGGACGACCTGCTCCTTGTCGTCGATGAACATCACGCGCTCGTCGCCGCCGCGGATCTGCGCGGCCACCGACGGGCGCGCCGCGTGATCGATCGAGGAGCGCGGGAGGTAGACGCGGAAGGCCGATCCTCGGCCGAGCTCGGTCTCGACGAGGATCGCCCCGCGGTGCTCGTGCACGATGCGCAGCGCGGTCGCGAGGCCGAGCCCGGTGCCCTCTCCTGTGCGCTTCGTCGTGAAGAACGGCTCGAAGATGCGCGCGTGCGTCGCGGCGCTCATGCCGGTGCCGTCGTCGGTGATCGAGATGCGGACGTGGCCGCCCTCCTCGAGGGGCGGGTTCTCGGCGGCGAACGCGGCGTCGACCTCGGTCCGCTCGATCTCGACGCGAAGCACGCCGCCCTTGCCCTCCATCGCGTGCAGGCCGTTCTTGGAGATGTTCATGATCACCTGGTGCAGCTGCGTCGGGTCGCAGTCCACCCCGTAGCCGCCCTTCTCCCAGGCGCGCACGATGGTGACCCCGGCCGGGCACGACACCCGCAGGAGCTTCAGCGCCTCGTCGGCCGCCGCGGCGACGTCGGTCTCGCGGCCGGTCCCCGAGACGTCGTCGCTGAACGCGAGCATCTGGCGGACGATCTCGCGGCCGCGCCGCGAGGCGAGCAGGATCTCGTCGAGGTCGTCGCGCACCGGATGCCCTTCCGGGAGCTCGTCGCGACCCGCCGTGGCGAAGCCCATCGCCGCCGCGAGGAGGTTGTTGAAGTCGTGCCCGATGCCGCCGGCGAGCACGCCGAGGGCCTCGAGCCGCTGGACGCGCTTGAGCTCCGCCGTTCGCCGTCGCGCCTCGCGCTCCAGCTCGTCGCGCGATCGACGGAGCACGCGCTGCGCCTCGCGCTCCTCGGTTTCGTCGCGCAGGAGCAGCAGGCAGCCCGGCCGCGGGACCCCCGCGAGCCCGATGGGCGGCGACATCGAGACGATGCGATCGCCGCCGCCGGCCTCGAGCGCGAGCAGCGTCTCCTTGTCGCCGGCGATCCGGGCCCCGGCGGGGAGCAACGTGTCGACGGGCGCCCCCAGGGGGGTCGCATCGCCGAGCCCGAACAGCCGCCGCGCCGCGCGGTTCATTCGGGTCACCTTGTCGTCGGCGTCGAGCAGCACGACGCCGTCGCTCAGATCCTCGAACAGCTCGTCGGCCACGCTGTCGACGGTGAACCCCAGGAACTGGAACCGGAGCGCCGCGATGTAGACCATCGGGAGGAAGAACATGGCGGTCGAGGAGCCGTACCGCGCGAACGCGAGCAGCCCGAAGGCGTTCGGCAGGAGGATGTTCGAGACCGCGATCGAGCCCAGCGTGAACGCGCTGCCGACGAGGAAGATCAGGAAGGCGCGCCGCTCGCTCCGCTCCGTCGTGACGAGGTAGCGGCGCGCGATGAGCGCCACGCCGAAGAAGCCGCCGAAGAGCGACGGCGCGCAGACGAGGGAGTGCAGGATCGGGTCGCGCAGATCGGCGACGCCCCACCACCGGATCTCGTAGCCGGTCGTGACGCGCGCGGTGAGCAGGTTGCCGGCGATCGCCGCGATCGTCGCGGCGAGGGTCGCGAAGAAGACCGCGTCCCGCTTGCGATCGAGCAGCTCGTAGACGAAGTTCAGGTAGAAGAGCCCGAGGGCGGACCACCAGGGGACCATCAGCCGCAGGATCAGCGTGCCGCGGTCCGCGAACGCCGGCGTGCCGAGGACGAGCTCGAGCGCCAGCCAGATCGCCCACACGCCGAGGAACATGAGGAACGCCCAGTTGACCGGGCTCTGGCGCCGGCGGCCGAAGACGAAGGCCGAGACGAACAGGTTCGTGACGAGCGCCGCGAACGGTATCAGGAACAGCCAGGTCATTGGGCGACGAGTATACGCGAGAACAGTCCGAAGATGGAGGACCTCCAGTGCCAAGGGAGGGGGCCGGATCCCACCGGGTTGAAAGTACGGACATGGACCGACGGCGACATCTGTCACGCGTTTGGTGGAAAGGATCACCGCGACCAGTATTCGGAATACGTCGACGACGCATTTCATTTCCAGGACGAGAAGACGATCCGCCACTCCAGCGCCGCATGCAGCATACTTTACCGATCACACCAATAACCCATTCTCCATATAGCAGAAACGTGCTTAAATACGTTCTGTTCGCAGTCACCGAGGGCGTTTCGTCATTCCAACAGCTGAAGATCGTTGGCAACAAGCCGAGGAGGGAACGATGATGAGCTTGAAACACAGAATGGTAGGCGTCCTTTTGTTCGCGTTGTCGATGATCTGCGCGAACGCTAACGCACAGGTCGGCGAGTACCCGGCCGGGAGCAAGTACAGGGCTGGCTACTACTGGAGCTCGGGCTGGGACACGGCTAAAACGTACGAAATCGGCGGACACAACTACCTCATCGTCATCAAGTCCAACTACAGCGGATCGAGCAAGGTGAACATCAACATCCTGGGCGACAACTGCGCGTCCACGGGGAGTTGCATTGGCGCCCAGATCGCGACCTACACGTGGACGGCCGGCTGGACCGACGTCGTCATTTACGAGCATGGTAGCAACAAGTATTTCATGTTCTACAAGGAGAGCACCGGTGAGGCGCACGTTCACCTGGTGAACGCTAACGGCACGATCGGGACGAGGCAGTACCCAGACGTCAACCTCGGCGCCTCGCTCGTCCTGTCAGAATACTACCTTGCCAATGACGGCGACGCGGGTCTTGCCGGATGCAACAACTCGGACGGCGGGAACTTGAAGTTCTGGGATTTCAGCCCCAACGGGGTTCCTGTTTTCTCCTTCGGGATCCCTTCAGCGAAAGGGTGCAAGGCGCTCAAGTACTTTCACCACACGGAAGAGCATTTCCTTTTCCTTTACTACAACGACGGGTCGTTGACGATGGGCTCCCTGAATTCGGGATACTTCTGGAGTAACACGATGAGCACGGATTGGGATCTCGTGGACTTCTACTACGTCGACGATTTCCCGTACCTCATGCTGTACGACGCGGGCACGGGCAACTACGAGACTTATTCCATCATGTCGAACGGCTGGATCGCGGACCGGGTGGACGCCAAGACCACCACTGCGGGTTATAGCTCGATGAGCTCATACATCGGCGCGGTGGACGGCAAGACGTACTGGCACGCCATCAAGGTCACGACAGGGTACACCGCGGTGTACCACGTGCGGACCGGGACCCCGCCGTCGTACTTCGGTCTGCTCGGGCACCGCGGGGCACCACTCGGAGCGCTGGACAGTCTGCTCGGCGATTTCACTCCGTGTGAGGATGACAACCCGTACTGCGCCCAGAATATGATAGATGGGATGCTACAGTTGGTGAGAGATCCGAGCAACGCGGGCACAGAGTTCGACGTGCACTGGGATGGCTCGGCGAGTACCTGGAGAGTCGCGCATGATACTCTGACCGGTCACCCGACGGTGAGCGAGTTCTTGGACGCAGTCGGCGACGATATGGCGAGTTCGGGCAAGATGTTTTTAATAGAGGTGAAAGGTGCAGATGGCGGTGGCAGTCATTTGCCGGAGCTCATCGAAGACTTCCTGGCTCCGCTTGATGAATATCCTTATGGGGTGGATTTCTACGTTGGAACCTATGGTTCATCCGTTAATCTGCAGGACTTCGCCGATGAAGGCTACAGGCTGTTTCGCATGATTAATCTTGGCACCAAGAATTGCACCGCTGCGAACGACATTGACGTCTCCGACGCCTTCAACACGGTCCACTCCGAGTTCGACGAGTACCGAGAAAACACGGAAAACGGGGTGGAGATGCTTTTCATGTCGTCCTGGCTTTCTGAGCCATGCACAAGCCGATTCGAGGAGCTGAGCCTGGCTGCCTCCTCTCCGGCAGAAGACGACTACCTGCTGATTTCCTACTGGGGTGGGCCTGCGTTCATGGATCCTAGCGGCAACGCCGATCCCTGCGCGGCACTGGACTTCAACCAAACCTGGAGCATCAAGCAAGATATTTGGGATGGAGAATACTCGGAAAACGAAGTGATATTCCTTTCGAATTTGAACGGGTTCGATACCAGCACCTACCTCAAGTGGCAGACCGGCCTGGTGACGTGCCCGTAGGCCGCCGGTCCGCGGCCGCTCCTTACACTGCCAGCGCATCGATCAGCGCCTTCTTGATCCGATCGGCGTGGGTGTGGTGTTGATCGCCTTCTCGTACAGGCCCCTCCCCGAGGACGCGCGCTCTCCCAGTTGTGAGATAGTGCCCGAAGGGTAGAAGTTTGTCGCAGAACGTATCTTGTTAATAGCTAATCCGCGTTCGGTTTCGTGTGTTATGTACGGTGCTGATTTTAGTCGTGGAGCGACGGAGGGACCCGAATGCTGCGGAGCGTTCTTATCCAGTGGCTTCCAGCGGAGCGAAGGTGGCGGTACCTGACCCTCGCCGTTATCGTCTGCGTTTTCGCTGTGCTCAAGCTGAACTTCAACCCCGGGCTGGGGCGCCCGTGTCTGGACGGCGACTACTACTTCCAGATCGCGAGGAACGTGGCCGAGGGCAACGGCCTCGCGACGAACCTCTCTCTCTACAATCAGGGGATCAAGAACTTCCCCCACAAGATCAACCACAGCCCGGTCTGGCCCCTCACGATGGGATACCTGGGCAAGGTCTTCGACCTGGAGCGGGTCGCCGTCGTCCTGCCGGAGATCATCTATCTGCTGGATCTCGTGCTCCTCTACTTCCTCGTCGCGCGGCTGATGCGGCGCGCGGGGACAGACAAGAATCGGATCCTCTTCGTCGTGAACGGGAGGTTCGTCGACGTCGGCCACATCATCGTCGCCCTCTTCGGCGCGAACTGCGTCTTCTTCGAGTTCACCTCGCTGCCGTACACCGAGGCGATGGCGTTCATGTTCATCTTCGCCGCCGCCATCGTCGCGGACGAGGCGGCTGCGCGGCGGAGCTTGAAGGTCGCGGCGCTGGCGGGCGTCCTCGCGGGCCTCGGCTTCCTGACCCGAACGCAGAACCTCGGTCCGATGCTCGCTCTTCCGCTCGTCTTCGCCGTAGCCGGTTTCAGGCAGCGGAAGTTCTTCGCGATGGCCTGCGCCGCGGCGGCGGCATCAGCTCTCGTCCTCGTCCCCTGGGTCGCGTGGGTTGCGAGCTGGGCGGATGTCGCCGGGTGGCAGACCTTCGCCGGCCTGGGGGCCATGCGCGAAGTGCCGGAACTCACGGCCTTCCGGCACACCGTCGCGGCCGCGAACCTCGAACAGCGGGTGGGGCAGATACAGGACGGACTCTCGATCGCCTTCTCGATGAAGGACAACAACTCCTATTTCTACTCGTTCGGGTGGGTGATCTATTCCGTGCCGCTCGGGCTGTTGGCGGCGCTGTCGGATTGGTCCGAGGTGAAGCGCATCTTCCGGCGGGCCTTCTCCCCCGAAGGGTGCCTGCTGCTCTTCCTCGTGTTGTCGACGATCGCCATGCTCATCCCGCTGCACATCGAGAAGAGGCAGTTCTTCAAGGCGTGGCTGTTCGGCTGGCGCCACGGGCTGCCGTTCGTCTTGTTCGTCGCCATCGCCACGTCCTACCTGCTCGTGGGGCAGCAGAAGCTCGGCCGGGCGGTGGCGGTGCTGCTCCTGGTCGGCTCGTTCATGCACAACTACGACACGATCGGTCGGCTGTTCGACAAGAAATACGTGTCCGGGCTCAGTGGCCCGGAGGTGCCGCTCGTCAAGTGGCTCGACTCGCAGGATCCGAAGCCGACCGTGATCACGACCCACTCGCAGATCCTGTCCGCGTTCAGCCGGTCGTACTTCCACTGGATCGACTGCAAGGTCTCAGCCGCGCACACCATCGCCCTGCTCGAGAAGGGGAACGCCGACTACGTCCTCGTCTACCCGAAGCTGGCGGGGTGCAAGTACTTCGCACCCGTCAAGGCGCGCATGGAGCGCGTGAAGCGATTCACGAAGGGCTGGAGCATCGACGTCTGGAAGCTCAAGGACGAGGAGGCCGCCGCGGCAGCCCAGCCCTAGCCGACCTTCTTCTTCGAGGCGTCCGGGGCGCTCGCGTACTCCGCGTGCGGGACCCAGATCTTGGGCTTGCGGCGGGTCCCGGCGAGCTGCTCCGCGCGGGCCTGCGCGATGAGCTCCCGGCGCCGGCCGAGGCCGCGCGACGCGATCCTCAGAGTCGCCTCGGTCGCGGCCTGCCGCGCGAACGCCCTCGCGGTCGTGGAGAGGAGCACGCGGCGCTGCGGGAGGGGGAGGTTCCGGAAGGCGGCCGCGATCGTGGGCTGCATCGCCTCGAAGAACGTGTCGCTCACCGCGTGCGCCGCGCGCAGCGCGTCGGCGAAATCGTCCTGCGTCATGGTGAGGAGCTCGTCCACGTCGAAATCAATCTGCATCTTCGCCTCCTTCTGGGAACCGATCCCAACCTAGATCCCGGAGCGCGGGCAGGGCAAGAAAACGGCCTCAGCGGAGGATCATCGCGATGCCGAGGGCGCCGACCACGAGGAACAGGAGGATCGCGAGGAGGTAGAGCGCGGCCTTCGTCCGCGGGGGGGCGCCGGCGTCCGATTTCGCGGCCGTCGAGGACAGCGCCATCGCCTGCTCGAGCCGCGACGTCATCCGGCCGAGCTGCTCCACCGCGACGGGATCGCCTGGCCCCCGCGCTCGGTACCGCGACGCCGCGTAGGCGGCGAAGCCCGTCGCGATGGCGCGCTCGGTGAACAGCGCGTGGCGCGCCCGCTCGTCCCATCCGGCCTCGACGTGGGCCCACAGCGCCTGGAGCTCCTCGGGCACGCCGGCGGCGAGAGCGGCCGCGTCGAAGCGCTCGAACACGACGCCGCAGCGGGGGCAGGAGTCCGCGCCGTCACGCGGCGTTCCGCATTTGGGGCAGGAGGCTTCCATGCGCAAGGATTATCGCCGCCCCGAAGTGCGTTGACAATGCGTACGTTAATGCGTACGTCTATACTGTCGGGAGGAGGATTCGACATGACGACCAAGACCGCGAGCGAAGCACGGAAGAACCTGTACCGCCTCATGGACGAGGTGGCGGACGATCATGAGCCGGTGCTCATCACCGGGAAGCGCCATAACGCCGTCCTGATGAGCGAGGACGAGTGGCGCGCGATCCAGGAGACGCTGCACCTCGCCGCCATCCCCGGGATGGTCGTGTCGATCCGCAAGGGGATGGGGACGCCGGCAGACGAGATGTCCGAGGAGCCCGGCTGGTGACCTGGAAGATCGTCTTTTCGAAAGCCGCGCAGAAGGACGCCAAGAAGATCGCGCGATCGAACCTCCGCCCTCGCGTCGAGCAGCTCCTCGAGATCCTGCGCGCCGATCCGTACGCGGCGCCTCCGCGCTTCGAGCGGCTCGTCGGCGACCTTACGGGCGCCCTGTCGCGGCGGATCAACGTGCAGCACCGGCTCGTCTACCAGGTCGTCGAAAGAGAGCGCACCGTGAAGGTGCTGCGCATGTGGACGCACTACGAGTGACGTGAGTTGCCGTTCTATCGCTTGCGCGAAGCGGGCTTCTTCGCCTTGGCCTTCGGCGCGGCCTTGCGGGCGACGGGCTTCTTCGAGGAGGCCGCCTTCTTGAGCTGGGGCCTCGCCTTGATGGCGGCCTTCTTCACGGGCTTCGCCTTCTTCACGGGCTTCGCCTTCTTGACGAGCTTCACGACGACCGACCGTTTCGCGGGCTTCGCAGCCTTCGCCTTCTTGCCCGCCTTCGCCTTCGGCTTCGGCGCTGCGGCGGCGATCTTCTTAGCCGGGAACTTGAGCGCTGCCTGCGCCGCGGCGAGGCGCGCGATCGGCACGCGGAACGGGGAGCAGGACACGTAGTCGAGCCCCGCGATGTGGCAGAACTCGACGGACGACGGCTCGCCGCCGTGCTCGCCGCAGATGCCGATCTTGAGCTTCGGCCTCGTGCTCCGGCCCTTCTCGATCGCCATGCGGATGAGCTGCCCCACGCCCTCGCGGTCGAGGATCTGGAACGGATCGGCCGGGAGGATCTTCGCCTGCACGTATTCCGGGACGAACCCGCCGATGTCGTCGCGCGAGAAGCCGAACGTCATCTGCGTCAGGTCGTTCGTGCCGAACGAGAAGAACTCCGCGGTCCGCGCGATGAGATCCGCCGTGAGCGCGGCGCGCGGCACCTCGATCATCGTGCCGTACAGGAACGCCACCTTGTCGATGCCGTACCTGGCGCACACGTCGCGGTGCACGGCGTCGACCAGCGCCTTCTGGTGATCGAGCTCCGAGACCGCGCCCACGACCGGGACCATGATCTCCGGGAGCGCCTCGATGCCGTCGCGCACGAGCTCGGCCGCCGACTCGAGGATCGCGCGGACCTGGGTCTCGCTGATCTCCGGGAAGGTGATCCCGAGCCGCACGCCGCGGTGGCCCATCATCGGGTTCGACTCGTGGAGCGCCTCGGCGCGGTCGTTCAGCTCGTCGAGGCTGATGCCGAGCGACTGGGCCAGCCTCTCGCGCTCGTCGTGCCGCGTGGGGACGAACTCGTGCAGCGGCGGATCGAGGAGGCGGAACGTGACCGGGAGGCCGCCCATCACGGCGAGCGTGTCCTTGATGTCCTTCTTGATGAACGGGTACATCTCGGCGAGCGCCGCGCGCCGCTCGTCCGCGGTCTTGGACACGATCATCTTGCGCAGGAGGAAGAGCGGCTTCTCCGAGTTCTTGCCGTAGAACATGTGCTCGGTCCGGAAGAGGCCGATGCCCTGCGCGCCGAAGCTCCGCGCCCGCGCGGCGTCCTCCGGCGTGTCCGCGTTGGTCCGGATGCCCAGGCGGCGGAACGAGTCCACGATCTCCATGAAGCGGACGAGCCGCGGGTTCTCTGTCGCGCTGATCATCGGAAGCGCGCCGCCGTACACGAAGCCGCGCGTGCCGTTGAGCGTGATCGTCTCGCCGTCGCGGAACGTCCGGCCGCCGACGGTCATCGTCCGCGCGTGGACGTCGACCTGCAGCGCGCCGCACCCCACGATGCAGCACTTGCCCCACCCGCGGGCGACGAGCGCCGCGTGGCTCGTCATGCCGCCGCGCGCGGTCAGGATGCCCTCGGCCGCGCGCATCCCCTCGACGTCCTCGGGGTTCGTCTCCTCGCGGACGAGGATGACCTTCTTGCCGGCCTTGGCCCGCGCGACCGCGTCCTCGGCGGTGAAGGCGATCTCGCCGCAGGCGCCGCCCGGCCCGGCCGGGAGCCCCTGTGCGAGCGGCGCCTGGGCGGCCTCGGCCTTGTGATCCACGATCGGGTGGAGCAGCTCGTCCATCTGCTCGGGGGACACGCGGCCGACGACGTCCTTGTTGGAGATCAGCCGCTCTTCGAGCATGTCCATGGCGATGTTGAGCGCCGCGGTGCCGGTGCGCTTGCCGATCCGGCACTGGAGCATCCAGAGGCGCCCCTCCTGGATCGTGAACTCGATGTCCTGCATGTCGTGGAAGTGGCCCTCGAGGCGGACGCGGATCGCGTCGAGCTCCCCGTACACCTCCGGCATGGCGGTCTCGAGCGACGAGAGGTGCCGGTTCTGCTCGCTCTTCGTCGCCTCGTTGAGCGGGTTCGGGGTGCGGATGCCGGCCACGACGTCCTCGCCCTGCGCGTTGACGAGCCACTCGCCGTAGAACTTGTTCTCGCCCGTGGCCGGGTTGCGGCTGAACGCCACGCCGGTCGCCGAGCTGGCGCCCATGTTGCCGAACACCATCGCCTGCACGCTGACCGCGGTGCCCCACTCGTCCGGGATCCCCTCGATGCGGCGGTACGCGATCGCGCGGCGGCCGTTCCACGACGCGAACACCGCGCCGATGCCGCCCCAGAGCTGCTCGCGCGGGTCGTCGGGGAACTCCTTGCCGAGCACCTCGCGCACGCGGGTCTTGAACCGCTCGGCGAGATCCTTGAGGTCGTCGGCGCTGAGCTCGGCGTCCGACGCCACGCCGCGCGCCTGCTTCAGATCGTGGAGCATCCGGTCGAGCTGCACGCGGATCCCCTTGCCCTCCTCGGGCTCGATCCCGGCGGCCTTCTCCATGACGACGTCGGAATACATCATGATGAGGCGGCGGTACGCGTCGTACACGAAGCGCGGGTTCGAGGTCTTCCGGACGAGGCCCGGGATCGTCGCGCCGCACAGGCCGACGTTCAGCACGGTCTCCATCATCCCGGGCATCGACTTGCGGGCGCCGGAGCGCACCGAGACGAGCAGCGCGTTCTCCGGATCGCCGAACTTCGCGCCCATGATCTTCTCGGTCCGGGCGAGCGCCTTGTCGACCTCGGCCACCAGCGACGCGGGGAACGTGCGACCGTTCTCGTAGTACCAGGTGCACGCCTCGGTCGTGATCGTGAAGCCGGCCGGGACCGGGACGCGGAGCAGCGCCATCTCGGCGAGGTTCGCGCCCTTGCCGCCGAGCAGCTCCTTCATCTTCGCGTTGCCGTCCGCGCTGTTTCCGCCGAACGAATAAACCAGTTTTCCCGCGTTCCTTGGCATGTTCTCCCTCCGGTGTGCCGTCGTACGAGCACCGTGGAATGTACTTGACCCAGAGGAAAAGGTCATAGACCTTCTGAAATTGTTGTCAAACCAAGGAGAGCGGACGATGCCCATTCGCAGCGACCTTCTCGAGATCCTCGCGTGCCCGAAGTGCAAGGGCGCGCTTGAGCAGGTGGAAAAGCCCGAGGGGTTCGGGTGCGCGGCGTGCAACCTGTTCTACAAGGTCGAGGACGAGATCCCGAACTTCCTCATCGAAGAAGCCCAGCCCTGGAAGAAGTAGGAGGTCCGCCGTGCGGCTGCTCCTGATAGGTGCGCTGGTCGCTCTGTGCGCCGCGGCGTGCGGCACGCCGTCACAGGTCGCGTTCGACACCGGCGGGTTGAAATACGAGAGTGGCGGGGTCGGCATCGAGTTCCAGGTTCCGGCGAAGCGCGAGTTCATCGACGGGAAGTGGCGGATCGACAACTGGGAGTACAAGACTTGGCAGGTCTCCTCTACGCGCGGAGGGGAGGTGTCGAGCGAGGCGGTCAGCATGTTCGTCAGGAAGGACGGAAAGCCGTTCGAGGGGACCCTCCGCGTCGACATGGACAACGACGGCCGCGAAGAGGACTACAGCGCGGTCTTCACGGATCTCGAGCTGCGCCACGCCGAGACCGACGGCCGGATCTGGGTGCTCATGCGCGAGCTGCCCGCGCACCGCGCCCAGGTGAAACTCGATGTTTTGATCGACGAATACGCGGAGCGGTTGTCGTTTGAGGAGTACACGCGTGTCGGCCCGTTCGACGTCTGGTTGCTCCCGACGAAAAAGTACGCGGCGCGGGTGATCTCGAAAGAGTCCGTGAAGCTCGGCACTCTCGACGCTGTGGTCGCGACCATTGAGATCGCGAACCTCGCGCAGCTTCAACTCGATCCGCAGAGCCGCATGGGGTTTGTCCGCGTGCTCATGGTGCGCGTGCCCGGGTTCGAGTCGAATGTGATAAAGAAGAGGGCTTTCGCCCCCTTCGAGCGCTCGAACACCGGCCTCCTCGTCGTCGGCTACTACGACTCCACCGCCTACTTCGAGAAGGGGCTCGCCGACTTCGAGGCGTTCCTCGGGCAGTTCACGGTGAACGGCAAACCGGTGACCGTCGAGCGCACCGCACCTCCGGCGGATCCGGCGCTGCGGCCCCCGGCGCCATCGGAACCTCCGGCGTCCACCGAGTCCACTCCGTCCACCGAGTCCACTCTGTCCACTCCGCCCACCGGAGCCCCCTAGTTCCCCAGGCCCCAGCGTGGTATAGAGCCGCGATGCTCGAGGGCAAGACGATCGCGGTCGTGGTGCCGGCGTACAACGAGGAGCGGCTCGTCGCGCGGGCGGTCGCGCAGATCCCGACGTTCGTGGATCACGTGATCGTCGTCGACGACGCGAGCACCGACGGGACGGTCGCGGCGCTCGCCGCCGTGTCCTCGCGGCCGGGCTACGAGCTCCTTCGGCACGCCGAGAACCGGGGCGTGGGCGGCGCCATCGTCACCGGCTACGAGCGGAGCCTCCAGCTCAGCGCGGACGTCGCGGTCGTCATGGCCGGCGACGCGCAGATGGATCCCTCGGATCTGCCGCGCCTCGTCGCGCCCGTCGTCGCGGGCGACGCGGACTACGCCAAGGGAGACAGGCTCTCGTGGCCCGGCGTCTTTCGCGCGATGCCGCTCGCGCGCTTCCTCGGCAACCACGCGTTCACCTGGCTCACGCGGCTCAGCTCGGGCTACCGCGGCGTCCGGGACTCGCAGTGCGGCTACACGGCGATCGGGCGGGGCGCCCTCGCGCGCCTCGATCTCGCGTCGGTCCACACACGGTACGGCTACCCGAACGATCTCCTCGCGCACCTCCGCGCGTTAGGGGCGCGGCTCGCCCAGGTCCCGGTGCGGCCGATCTACGGCGAGGAGGTCTCCGGCATCTCCTGGTTCACGGCGCTCATCCGCGTCCCGCTCGTCCTCGCGCGCTCGTTCCTGCGGCGCAAGGCGCTCGCGGCGAAGAACCGCTCGATCGTGCTCGAGCCGGCGCGGCGTGCGTAAACGCCCGACGGATCGGCCGCGGCGCATCGGCGTCGTCACCACCTCGTTCCCGCGGTGGCCCGGCGATCCGGCCGGCGCGTTCGTGCTCGGGCTCGCCGCCGCGCTCTCGCGCCGCGGCCACGAGGTCGAGGTCGTCGTGCCCGAGCCCCGCGAGCGGCCGGCGTGGGGCGACTGTGAGCCGTGGCTCCGCGGGATCCGCGTGCGCGCCGTCCCGTACGCCCGGCCCCGCCGGCTGCAGGCGCTCTTCTTCGGCGCCGGCGTGCCCGACAACCTGGCCCGGAGCCCGGCGCTCGCCGCGCTCGCGCCGCTCGCCGTCGCCGCGCTCGGGGCGGCCGTCCGATGGCGCGCGCCGTCCTGGGACGCGGTCGTGAGCGAGTGGCTGATCCCCTCCGGGCTCGCGGTCGCCGCGCTCGGCGCGCGGAGGCCCGCGCACCTCGCGATCGCCCACTCCGCAGACGTGCACCTCCTCGGGCGGCTCCCGTTCGGGGGCGCGATCGCCGCGCGGCTCGCGGATCGCGCGGAGCGGATCGGGTGCGTCGCAGACGCGCTGCGCGCCGAGCTCGCCAGAATCCTCGGGCCGGAGCGGGCCGGCCGGCGCACGGAGAAGCTCGTCGTCATGCCGATGGGGATCGATCCCGAGGCGCTCGCCCCCGCGCGGGAGCGGGAGGCCGTGCGCGCGGAGCTCGGGATCGAGGGGTTCTCGGTGCTCCTCCTCGGCCGGCTGGTGCCCATCAAGGGCGCGGACCTCCTGATCGACGCCGTCGGCCCGGGGACGCGGACGACGATCCTCGTGGCGGGCGACGGGCCGGCCCGATCCGGGCTCGAGCGGCGTGCCCGCGAGCGGGGCGTCCCGGCGCTGTTCCTCGGGACGGTCGACGAACGGCGGCGCGCGGAGCTGCTCGCGGCGTGCGACGCCGTGGCGGTACCCTCCCGCGTGCTCGAGAACGGACGCCACGAGGGGCTGCCGCTCGTCGTGCTCGAGGCGATGTGGGCCGGCGCGCCGGTCGTCGCGTCCGACAGCGGCGGCATCCGGGAGATCGTCCGGGACGGCGAGACCGGGCTCCTCGTCCCGGCGAACGACGCAGCGGCGCTCGCCCGCGCGCTCGAGCGGCTCCGGGGCGATCCCGGGCTGCGCGCCCGGCTCGCGGCGGCCGGGCGAGAGGCGGCCTCGACGCGGACATGGGAGGCGCTCGTCCCGGCGTTCGAGGAGGCGCTCCGCTTGACACGAACCCACTCGACCATATAGTGGGCGCGAACGGAGGTACACGGATGGATCCTCGTGAATGGATGTTCGACAAGCGCGTCTTGCGGCGCAACCTCGACAAGGGCGCGCTCACCTGGAAGGCCTACAAGGAGTACCTGAAGGGGCTCGACGACCAGGAGGCCGGCGCCGACACGCTCGAGATCGAGTCGCGGGCGCGCGCCGACGGGGCGGCCGACGGCCGCGACGCGGGGAGGTCGGGCGCCCTCGAGTAGGGCGGCCGACGGGGGAGTCGATGGAAGAAGAGAGCAAGAAACGCATCGCCGGGGAGGGCGCCGACGCGGACGCCGATCCCGCGGTCCCGATCGACTTCACGACCTTCATCTTCTCGCTGAGCTCGTCCGCCGCGATCCACCTCGGGCTCGCCCCGCACCCGGAGCGCACGGACTGCTGCGAGAACCTGCCGATGGCCAAACAGACCATCGACATCCTCGTCCTGCTCCAGGAGAAGACCCGCGGGAACCTGACGGGCGAGGAGGAGCGCATGCTCGCGGACATCCTCTACAACCTGCGGATGGCCTACGTCGACGCGGTCGCCAGGTGCGGGTGTGCCTCGCATGGGGCCTAGGGGCCACACGGTCCTCACCGCCTTCTTCCTCCTCTCGGCAGCGTGCCGTTCCGTGACCGAGACGTCCCCGCCGCCGCCATCGACCCCCGGCGCGCCCGCCCCGCAGGAGCCGGTCGTGAAGGTCGTCTACCCGAACGTGCCCGGCTCGTTCGTCGCCTCGGTCAAGCGGTTGAAGCCGTCGGTGGTGAACATCTTCACGGCGCAGATCGTGAGGGATCGCAGCCCGTTCGGCGTCCCCGGGTTCGAGGATCTCTTCGGCACGCACCGCGAGCGGATCCAGCGCTCGCTCGGTTCGGGGTTCATCGTGGACTCCCAGGGGTACGTGCTGACCAACTTCCACGTCGTGCAGGGCGCCGCGGAGATCCTCGTGCAGCTCGAGGACGGCCGCGAGCTCGCGGCCCAGCCCGTCGGCGCCGAGCCCGGAATCGACGTGGCGCTCCTGCACATCCAGGCGGCGCGGCTCTCCCCCGTCGCCCTCGGCGATTCGGACGCGCTCGAGGTCGGCGAGTGGGTCCTCGCGATCGGCAACCCGTTCGGGCTCTCCCAGACGGTGACGGCGGGCATCGTGAGCGCCAAGGGGCGGGCCTCGCGCGAGATCGGCATGGGCGAGCGCGGGTACCAGAACTTCATCCAGACCGACGCCTCGATCAACCCGGGCAACTCGGGCGGCCCGCTCGCCGACGTGAACGGCGACGTCATCGGGATCAACACGGCGATCGCCGCGGCCGGGCAGGGGATCGGCTTCGCGGTGCCGATCAACATGGTCAAGCCGATTTTGCCGCAGCTCAAGAGCACCGGCCGCGTGGTCCCAGCGTGGATCGGCGTCGGGATCCGCGAGCTCGACCCCGCGGCGGCGAAGAGGATGGGCGTCGGCGGCGGGGTGCTCCTCACCGAGGTGTTCGACGACGGTCCCGCCGCGCGCGCGGGCCTCAAGTCCGGGGACGTGATCGCGCGCTTCAACGGGGCGGAGGTCCACGGCGTCGCGGAGCTCGCGTGGATGACGAACACGGCCGGCGTCGGGAACGACGTGGCGCTCGGCGTCTTCCGCGGGGGCCGCGAGATCGCGGTCACCGTGACGGTCGAGGCGAAGCCGTTCACCCGCTAGACGGGGATCCTACAGGCCGATCGGCGCGTCGGCGCGCACGCCCAAGAGGACGCGCCGCGCCTCGGCCACGGTGAACAGCGATCCGGTCACCAGCACCGCCCCGCCTCGTGGCGCGAGCGCGCGGCACCGTTCGAGGCCGGACCGCACGTCGGGCGCGACGGTCGTCCCGGGTCGCGCGGCGTGCGCCGAGGGATCGAACGCCCTCGCGAGCGGCGGCGGCACGAGCACGAGCGGGCATCCGAGCGGGGCGAGCAGATCGAGCATCGCCGAGACGGGCTTGTCGCGGCACGCGCCGAACAGGATCGCGTCCACGCGCTGACCGCGCTCCTCGAGCGCCGCGACGAGGGCCGCCATAGCCTCCGCGTTGTGGGCCCCGTCGAGGACGTGCAGCGGCCGCCCGGGGATCTCCTCGTAGCGGCCCGGCCAGATCGCGGTCGACGCCGCCCGCGCGAGCGGGGCCTTCGAGAGCCTCGGATCCTCGCGGCCGAGGACGTCGCACACCGCGCCCGCGACCGCGGCGTTCTCCCGCTGGTGCCGGCCGGGCCAGGGCAGCGCGAGGCCGTCGTCGACCGCGAAGTCGCGGCCGCAGAGCTCGACCGGGGCGCCGACCGAGGCCGCGACGCGCTCGACCTCGGCCAGCGCCTCCGCGCCGAGCGGCCCGACCACCAGCGGGATCCCCGGCCGGGCGACGCCGGCCTTCTCGCGCGCGACGTGGGCGAGCGTTGGGCCGAGCCACGCGGTGTGGTCGAGGCCGATCGAGGTGATCGCCGTCACCGCGGGTGCCGCCACCGAGGTGGCGTCCAGCCTGCCGCCGAGGCCCACCTCGAGCACGGCGAGCTCGACCGCGCGCTCCGCGAAGAGGCCGAGCGCCGCGACGGTCGTCGCCTCGAAGAAGGTGAGCGGGAGGCACAAGGGCGGATCGGTCAGCGCGAGGGCGCGCGCGAGGTGCGGCGCGAGCTCACACGAGTCGATCTCGGCGCCGTTCACGCGGAACCGCTCCGTGTAGCGGTGGAGGTGCGGCGACGTGAACAGCCCCGTGGAGAGGCCGGAGGCGCGGGCGCAGCCCTCCACGAGCACCGCGACCACACCCTTGCCGTTCGTCCCGGCGATCTGCGCGCATCGCAGACCGCGATCCGGAGCGCCGATTCCGTCCGCCGCGGCGCGCACCCGATCGAGCCCGAGCTCGATGCCGCGGGTTCCGAGCGCGTAGACCCGTGAGAGGAGGGAGGCGTAGTCCATGGGCGGCAAGCCCTACTTGTACTGATCCTTGAGCTTCAGGAACTGCAGGAAGTCGTCGATGTCCTCGACCTTGGAGATGACCCAGGTGCCGTCCTCCAGCGCGACGAAGCCGGCGTTGACGAGCCGCAGCATGATGTCCTCGACCTCGGCGGGCTCGAGTCCGACCTGCTCGGCCATCTCGTTGAAGTCGGTCCTGAATCGCACCGCGCCTTCCCGGTTGTCGTGTATCCGGACGAGCCGCTTCAGGTTCTCGATCACGCGCTCCTTGGCGTCGCGGTAGAGGAGGACGCGGATCAGCGCGTCCGCCGACTCGAGGCGCCGCGCGAGCTTCCGGATGAGGCGCAGGGCGATCTCCGTGTTGTGGACGATCATCTCCTCGAGCACGCGGACACCGACGACGAGCAGCTCCGCGTCCTCCTGGACGGTCGCCGTCGCGGAGCGCGGCTGATCCGTCAGGATGGACATCTCTCCGACGAACTCGCCTGGCCCGAGGATCGCGAGCGTCTTCTCGACGCCCCTGGACTCCACCGCGATGCGCACCGAGCCGGAGCGGACGACGAACATCTCCGCGCCCTTCTCTCCGGTGGTGAACAGCACCTCTCCGGCCTTTGCGTTCTTCCCGTATTTCGCGAATAAAGGATCGCTCATCGTCTCCTCCGCGCCCGAAGTGAGCGCAGTATAGCAGAAAGGGGCGCTCGATTCGTCTTTTGTGCTCCGCGACGAGCGGACATCAAACTGCGGGGCCATGGCGTCGCTTTGTTGACGCTAGAGTGCCGTTGCGTTTAGGATTTGACGACCGTTTGCGAACGCGACCGGGGGTCGTGTGCGAAGGAGGGCTCCTTGCAGAAGAAAACGATCCTGTTCGTCGACGACAGCGCGACGATGCGCACCATCGCCGAGAAGACGTTCTTCGCCGAGCCCTTCGACGTCGTCACGGTGCCGTCCGGCGAGGCGGCGATCGCGAAGTTCAAGGAGGTGCGCCCGAGCGTCGTGCTCGTCGACGCGGGGATGGCCGGGGTGAACGGCTACGACGTCTGCAAGGCGATCCGGGAGGACGCGGTCGCCGGGAAGACGCCCGTGATCATCATGAGCGGCGTCTCGATGCCGTACGACGAGGGTCGCGGCCGCGACGTCGGCGCGACGGAGCACGTCAAGAAGCCGTTCGACACGGCGAAGCTCATCGAGCGCGTCGTCGAGCTGTCGAAGGCCGCCCCCGGGGCGGACGAGGTGGAGGCGATACCGCTGCAGCCCAAGCCCGCACCGGCGCCGAGCTTCCAGCCGGCCGCGCCCAAGCCGATCGCCCCGCCGATGGCGCCGGCCGCGCTCAGGGCGCCGATCCGCCCGGTGTCGCCGCCCGCAGCGGCGCCCAAGGTGGCGGCCCACTCCCAGATCAAGGAGACCATGGAGTTCGGCCGGGCGATGAGCCTCCAGGCCGCGCAGAAGGCCGCCGAGCCGGAGGTCAAGCCGATCGAGATCTCCCCGCCGACGCACACCGAGACCGCGCAGTTCCAGGTCGGAACGCTCGCGGAGCTCGCGCAGATGGACGCCTCCGGGCGCAACGTCCGGCCGGAGCCGGCGGCGGACGCGATCGAGCTGAAGCCCGCGGCCCCGGCTCCGAGGGCCGAGCCGAGCCAGGCCGTGACCGCGGCGGTTCGCGAAAAGGCGCGCGCCGTCGCCGAGCGGGTCGCCGCACAGTCGGGGGCCGACCTGACACCCGATCAGGTGGCCGCCCTGCAGCGGCTGAGCGCCGACGTCATCGAACGCGTGGTGTGGGAGGTCGTGCCGGATCTCGCCGAGGCGATCATCCGAGAGCAGATCGCGAAGCTCCTCCAGAAGTGAGCCCCCAAGATGCTCGACATCCAGAGAATCCGGAGTGAAACCGATGCGGTGAAGCGCGGCCTCGGGACCGTCGGGGTCGCGCCCGACGCGATCGACCACGTCCTCTCGCTCGACGGCAGGCGGCGCGATCTGCAGCGCGAGGGGGACGCCCTGCGCGCCGAGCTGAACACGAAGTCGAAGGAGATCGGCCGCGAGCGGGATCCCGAAAAGCGGAAAGCGCTGATCGACGCCGTCGCCGCCGTGAAGCGTGGGATCAAGGAGAACGAGGCCGCGGTGCCCGAGGTCGAGAAGGAGCTCAACGATCTCCTGCTGTCGATCCCCAACGTGCCGCTTCCGGAGGTGCCGATCGGCCCGGACGAGACGCACAACGTCGTCGTCGAAGAGCGCGGGCAGGAGCCCGCCTTCGATTTCGAGCCGAGGCCGCACTGGGAGATCATGGAGCGCCTCGGCATCATCGACTTCGAGCGCGGGCAGAAGGTCTCCGGCTCCCGCTTCTACTTCCTGTGCGGCGAGGGCGCCCGGCTCCAGCGGGCGCTCATCACGTGGATGCTCGACGTGCACACGCGCGAGCACGGCTACACGGAGCTCTACTCGCCTATCATGGTGCGCGCCGAGTGCCTCTACGGCACGGGGAACCTCCCCAAGTTCGGCGACAACCTGTACCACGACGCCGAGGAGGACTACTGGTTCATCCCCACCGGCGAGGTCCCGGTGACGAACTACTACCGCGACGAGATCCTCGACGGCGCGCTGCTTCCGCGCAGGCACGTCACGTACACGCCGTGCTTCCGCCGCGAGAAGATGAGCCACGGCAAGGACACGCGGGGCATCAAGCGCGGCCACCAGTTCGACAAGGTCGAGCTCGTGCAGTTCGTGCGCCCTTCGCTCGGGCGGGCCGCGCTCGACGAGCTGACCGGGCACGCCCAGCGGCTGCTCGAGCTGCTCGGGCTCAGGCACAGGAAGGTCATGATCTGCTCGGGCGACCTCTCGTTCGTCGCCGCCATGAAGTACGATCTCGAGGCGTGGTCTCCGGGGAGCGGCGAGTGGCTCGAGGTCTCGAGCTGCAGCCTGTTCGAAGACTATCAGGCCCGCCGCGCGCGGATCCGGTTCAAGGACGAGGACGGCAAGAACCGGTTCGTCCACACCCTGAACGGCTCCGGGCTCGCGCTACCTCGCGTCCTGATATCGTTGATCGAGACCTACCAGCGGGCGGACGGGTCGGTCATGGTGCCCGAGGTGATCCGCCCGTACATGGGCGGTCTCGAGCGGCTCGCGCCCAAGCGCTGATCGAGCGCCGCTCACGCGAACATGGTCTGGATATCCTTCTCCACCGTCTCCTCCTTCTTTCCCAGCGAGAGGCCGAGCTCGGTGACGAGCAGTGACCTCGCGGTGTCCAGGAGGCGTCGTTCGCCGAAGGAGAGATCCTTGTCGGACTTCAGCCGGTACAGATCCCGCAGGACCTTGGCGACCTCGAAGGGCGAGCCGCTCTTGAGCATCTCCATGTATTCGCGGTAGCGGCGGTTCCAGGGCTGCGTCTTCACCGCGACGTCGTCCGACTTCAGGATGTCGAGCACCTTCTTCGCGTCCTTGCGCGAGATGACCGGCCTGAGCCCCGCCGCGGCGGCGGTCTCGGTCGGCACCATGATCTTCATACCATTCTCGAGGACCTTGAGGATGTAGAACGAGCGCTCCTTGCCGCCGAGCGAGCGCGTCTGGATGTCGGTGACCTCCCCCACGCCGTGCGCCGGGTAGACAGCCTTGTCGCCGATCTTGAAGGTCTGACTGACTGCCATGAGCCTCGTGTTCCTCGCGCTGGAAGCGATCATGTCCGCGGTTTCAGACGCGACGGCGAAAGACCGGCCGCACCTGCGGAGCAGCTTTCATAGCACGGCAAGCGGAGTAGGTCAATGTGCGTTATTATTAGTTTCGGATTTTCCGATAACGATAATATGTATATGAAATGTTGTTTTGCGTTATTCGTTCGCACTCGAAACCAAATAATATATTCGGCGCCTTTCCACGAAAATGTTTATGTATAACAGTTTATAAATAGCTTGACTTTTTCGAAAGGGCTCAATAACATACGCGCCAACGTGTCATCTAACATATCGAAATTCCTATTCAATTCGGGCTTTGCCCGGATGGGAAAAAGCAGAGCGAAAAACCAGAGTCGGGCGGCATGAGTGCTGCCCGAACGAAGGGGATGGCCATGATAAAACACGGTTTGCTCGCCAGCTCGTTGACGCTCGTTGTCGTCCTCTCTTTCGGCACGAACGCCGGGGCGCAGGACATGGTTTTCTCGACGACGGACACAGGCGAAGTCGCCGCTCCGCCGCCCCCGCCGGCCGGCCCGCCGAGCGAAGCGCTCGCCAATGCGCTGCGACTGTACCAACAGGAGCATTACGCGCAGGCGGCCGTGCAGTTCCAGCGGATCGTCCAGGGTGAGACCGGCGACCAGCCTGCAAACGTGCAGAAGGCGCAGTTCTTCCTCGGGAAGTGCTTCTACCACCTCGGTTTCTATCAGTCGGCGCTCGGCGTCTTCGAGGAGATCGCGCTGATGTCGACCGGGCACCTGTACTTCCAGACGACCCTGCAATGGCTCGCGCAGCTGTCCCGCGAGCTCCCGGAGCCCGCCGGCATCATCGGCCTCGTCGGCCGCTACGGCGACTCGGTCTCCGTCCTGCAGGAGTTCAACAAGGCCGAGACCAAGGACCTGTACAACGAGCTCCTGTATCTCATGGGCCGCTACTGGTACCAGCAGGGCGAGTTCGCCAAGTCGCGCGACTTCTTCATGGGGATCGACCGCAACCACGAGCTCTACGTCAGCGCCGTCTTCTTCGCCGGCATCACGTTCGTCCGCGAGCGCCAGGCGCAGCCGGCCGCCAAGACGTTCCTTTCGATTGTCGACAAGTATGAAGACATCATCTTCCTCTCGGACGAGGAGGAGCGGTTCCTCAACCTGGCGTGGCTGTCGCTGGCCCGCATCTACTACTCGACGAAGCACTGGGACAGCGCGGTCGAGGCGTGGAACCGGATCCCGCAGTCGTCGGAGTACTACCTCGACGCGCAGTTCGAGGAGTCCTGGGCGTTCTTCCAGGTCGACCAGTACGACCGCGCCCTCGGCAACATCCACACGGTCAACTCCCCGTACTTCGAGGAGTCGTTCTACCCCGAGTCCACGATCCTGAAGGCCGTCATCTACTTCGATCAGTGCCTGTACGACGACGCGCAGATCACGGTCACCGAGTTCACGAAGAGGTACGAGCCCATCAACGCCGAGCTGCAGCGGGCGCTCGCGCAGTTCCAGGACAACCAGCAGTTCTTCAAGTTCCTCCGCGAGCTGCAGCGCATGAGCGAGGAGGGCGAGCTCCAGGACGCGGTGTCCGAGGCCAAGGTGTCCGTCGGCACGGACGGGGTCTCCGGGGGCGCGTCGGCCGCGCCGCCGAAGACGATCATGGGCTTCTCGCCGCAGATGCTCGCCGTCATCAAGGGCGCCCTCGACGACCGCACGCTCCTGCGGAACCTCGAGTACGTCGAGCTCCTCGAGGGCGAGGAGAAGAAGCTGCAGGCGATGCCGCCGCAGTTCGCGCAGGCCGCGGCCGGGCAGCGCATCCTCCAGGACATCCAGACCGCCAAGACCGTCGCGGTCGACAACACGGGCAACCTGGCGCGCTCGCGCTACGAGCGGCTCCTCACCGAGATCCAGGACCTCCTCAACCAGACGACTCGTATCGAGATCGAAATCCTCAAGGCGCTGCGCGGCGAGCTCGACCTCGAGATCCAGACCGAGCAGGAGGCCACCGGCCCGGTGGTCCAGCAGGCCGAGATCGAGAGCGACGCCGAGCACGTGATCTGGCCGTTCGAGGGGGAGTTCTGGCGCGACGAGCTGGGCTACTACAGGCAGCCGGTCGCGAGCCGTTGCGGAAGGTAAAGGAGGAGATGATGCGGAAACTCGGTCGCTTCTGTGTCGCTGGAATCGCCCTGTCTTTCCTCTTGCCGGCGGGGGTGCAGGTCGCCGCGGCGGCGGGTCAGCCCGCCGCGATCACGGAGGAGAAGTGCATCCCGACGGCCATCGAGGAGAAGGTGACGACCTGCCCCGGCGGCTTCAAGATGGGAACGTTCAGCGGCAAGCCGAAGGCGAAGGTCGGGACCAGCACCAAGGAAAAAGAGGTGAAGAAGGAGACCGGTCCGAGCGGGCCGGGGCTCGCGGCGAACTTCGTCCAGAACATCACCGAGTCGGCGTTCAAGCGCAAGCGCGAGGCCAAGAAGGTCGACATCCTGAAGAAGGAGATCGAGCTCATCAAGCGGCTCGCCAAGCAGACGCCGAACGACAACCCCGAGAAGGGCGAGATCCTGAAGCGGCTCGCCGACGCGTACAAGGAGATGTACGACCAGTACAATTTCATGGCGCGCGGGCTCGAGGAGAAGATCTTCCAGACGAAGGACAAGGCGGCGAAGGCCAAGTTCAAGGCGCAGCAGAAGGGCCTCGACGACATGGCCACCGGATTCCGCGAGGAAGCCATCAAGGCGTACGTCGAGATCCGGAACAACTTCCCGGACTACCCGGACTACGACGAGATCCTCTTCGCCATCGCGTACGAAATCGATCAGATGGCGAACGAGCTCGACGATAAGCAGAAGGACAAGAAGGGCGCCTTCCGCGAGCGCGCCCGCATCTTCTACCAGGAGCTCATCCGGAACTACCCGCGGTCCAAGTTCATCCCGCACTCGTGGATGGCGTTCGGCGAGTTCTACTTCCAGGAGGCGCACGACGTCGAGCGGGCCATGAAGGCCTACGAGAAGGTCGTCGAGTGGGGCGAGGAGAACAACCCCAACTACGTCGTCGCAATGTACTACCAGGCGTGGTGCCTGTTCAACCTGCAGGAGTACAAGACCACGATCAACCAGTTCAACAAGGTGATCCAGTACGCCGGCGAGAACCTGGAGAACAAGGAAGCCCAGGTCGTCGCGAAGCGGGCCCGCATCGAGATGGTGGATCCGTTCTCGAAGATCGGGAACCCCGAGCAGGCGTGGCAGTTCTTCCAGAAGGTCGGCGGGGGGCAGGCGCACCAGATGCTCGAGAAGCTGGCCAACCTCTACTACGACGACGGCCACTGGGCGGACGCGGTCATCGTCTTCCACCAGCTCGAGAAGCTGGAGATCGAGAACTTCAGGAAGAACGGCGGCGACGACCTCTGCTACTTCCAGACCATGGTCACCAACGCCGTGATCAGCTCGTCGCCCAAGGACAAGCAGGTCGAGGAGGTCACGCGGCAGATCGCGCTGTCGAAGAAGTTCGAGTCGGAGAAGCACGACGCCGCGAAGATCAAGAAGTGCCAGCAGGACACGATCTCGTTCGCGTGGGATCTCGCGACGCAGTGGCACCTCGAGGCGGTGGGCAGCGAGTCGGCCCCGGGCACCAAGGACCACGGGACGATGAAGCTGTGCATCTCGATGTACGACGAGCTGCTCAAGCAGTACCCCAACCTCGACACCCTCCAGGTCGAGGGGTTCGACGAGAGCACGAAGCCCACGAAGTACCGCGTCGCCTACTACAAGGCCGAGCTGTACTGGCACATGGAGGACTGGGCGAACTGCGCCCCGGCGTTCGACGCCGTCGTCGACATGGATCCCACGGGCGTCTACACGTCGGACTCCGCGTACGCGGCGGTCCTCTGCTACAACAAGATCTATGTCGCCAAGCGCTCCGGCGACGACCGGTCGAGGACCCACAAGCTCAAGAGCGACACCGGGAACAAGGTCTGCGACAAGGCGTGCAAGAAGTGCAAGACGGACTGCAACAAGAAGAAGACCGCGGACGAGAAGAAGGCCTGCATGAAGGTCTGCGACGAGGGCGAGCGGATCGTCCTCGCGCCGCGCGAGCTCACCGACCTCGAGAAGGGCACCCTCAAGTCGTATGATCGTTATGTTTGTTACGTGAACGAGGGCGAAGATCTCATCTCCATCAAGTACCGGCGGGCGCGCATCTACTACGAGGCGAACATGTTCGCCGAGTCCGCGACGCTGTTCTACGACATCGCCGTCAACCACTCGGACGCGGAGGTGGGCATCTACGCCGCGAACCTCTACCTGGACAGCCTGAACGCCCTCGGGAGCATGGTCGAGAAGCCGATCCCGTCCTGCTACGACGACCTGGCGTCGGCGGTCGACGTGTTCATCGACACCTCGAAGAAGCCGGGCTCGAACCTCATGAAGGACGAGGAGTTCGCGGGGCAGATCAAGTCGCTGAAGGTCGGCGTGCTCCGCAAGAAGGCCGAGTCGCTGACGACGCGCGGCAGGTTCAAGGAGGCCGCCGAGATCTACCTCACGATCTACCGCGAGTTCACGGGCGTCTACGACGACCGCGGCATGTGCGAGGTGCTCTTCAACACGGCAATCAACCTCGAGTCCGCGCGCCTCGTGATGTCGGCCATCAAGGTGCGCGAGAAGATGATCAAGGAGTACCCGAACTGCGAGCACTCCAAGCGGGCCGCGTACTTCATCGGGGAGAACTACCACGCGCTGCAGTCGTTCTCCCAGGCGGCGGACAACTACGTCGCCTTCGCGAAGAAGTACCCCGGCGAGCCGGAGGCGCCCACCGCGCTCGGGAACGCCGTGATGTTCTACATCGGCCTCGGCAAGACCGACGACGCCTTCAAGACGGTCTCCCTGTACGAGAAGAACTACGGCGGCCGGCACGTCGAGGACACGGCGACGGTCGTGTTCAGCGCCGGCTACATCCACATCAACGAGAAGGACTGGGAAGCCGTCCGCAAGTGGTACACGAGCTACCTGAAGAAGTACGCGAAGGCGAAGCTGCTCGACGAGCAGATCCAGGCCAACGTCTTCATCGCGGACACGCACTGGAACGCGAAGAAGCAGAACACCACGGAAGCGATCAAGTTCTACAAGAAGGCCGAGCAGCTCTTCGACAAGGGCGGCATGGACAAGGTCACCGACCCGACGCGCAAGGCGAACATGCTGATCGCGGCGGCGAAGGCGAAGTACTACATCGCCGAGGTGAAGTACCGGGAGTTCGAGAAGGTCGAGTTCCCCGAGTTCGTGGGGCAGCGCAAGGTGCCGGACAAGATCTACAACTGGTGGAAGAAGGAGCAGGGTCCGGCGAAGGTCACCGAGATCGAGAAGTGGAACAAGGACAGGCGGCGCCTCGCCCGCTGGGGCTACTGGGACGAGGGCAAGCCGGTAAAAGAGCAGATCAAGGATGTTAAGAAAGAGGAGAAGAAAGAGGCGTTGGACATGCAGTTCGCCTACTGGGCCAAGACGGACCTCGGCCCGTGGATGGAGAAGAAGAGCAAGCTCATGACCGAGGCGACCGACCTCTTCACGGCCGTCGCCGCCGTGCACGTGCCCGAGTGGGAGATGGCCGCCGCGGCGCGCGCGGGCGACATGCAGTTCCAGTTCATGACCGCGATCTACGACTCGCCGCTCCCGCCGTCTTTCAAAGGCGACCAGGAGCTGACGGACATCTACCGGACGACGATGGACGAACGGGCGGAGCCGTACCGCACCGGCTCGATCAAGGCGTTCGAGTACTGCCTGAACATCTCGACGAAGGTGCGCTGGTTCAACGAGAACTCCCTGCGCTGCGAGCGGGAGCTGAACAAGCTCGAGCCGCGGCAGTACCCGATCTCCGAGGAGACGCGCGTCGAGCCGAAGTTCACGTTCAACTACTGGGCGGCACCGGACCCGGTGCTGGAGCTCGAGACCGACGCGCAGAAGCGCGACAAGGCGCTCACCGCGTCGGCTGAGGCGATCGGTGACGAAGGCGGCGACGCCGCGAAGGCGGAGTAGGAGGCGACCATGAACGGGAACAGCAAAAACATCATGCGCGTTGCTGGGATTCTCGCGGCTGCCTTCGCGATAGGCTGCGGCGGCGCCAAGGGCGCCGGCGGCGGCAAGGGCGGCGGAGAGCCCCAGGTCGGGGAGGACGGGAAGCCGATCATCACCCAGGAGGCCCGCGAGGACTTCGACAAGATCGTCGTGAAGTACAAGGAGGCGGCGAAGGCCGGGTGGACCGAGGGGAGCTGCGACTCCGTGGCCAAGAAGTTCGCGAAGATCGCGGAGGCGCACGGGGACATGGCGGAGGCCATGTACAACGTCGGCGCCGTCTACAGGAACTGCAAGATGAAGGACAAGGCGATCGACGCGTTCAAGGCGACGCTCGCCAAGCACCCGAAGCACCAGCTGTCGCTCACGCACCTGGCGGTCTACGACCTCGAGGCCGGGAAGGAGGCCGACGCGGAGGCGAAGCTGAAGGACGCGATCATGGCCGGGCGCAACACCCTGGAGGCGGTGCCCGCCTACACGGTGGCCGCGACGATGCTGCGCGCGCGCGCGGTGAAGGGCGACCAGGAGGCCTGGAAGAAGGCGCAGACCAACCTGCGGACGGCGCTCGCCATCGACAACAAGTTCATGCCCGCGCTCTACCAGCTGACGATGCTCTACTACGACATCGCGGTCGGCCTGAAGAAGCCGTCGTACCTCACGCTCGCGTCGCTCGTCTTCGCGCAGGCGCAGAAGCTCGACCCGGAGTTCGCGCCGATCTACCACGCGCTCGGGCTCATCGACATGGAGAAGAACGAGCTCGTCGAGGCGAACAAGGCGTTCGAGCTGGCCTTCAAGAAGGACCCGAACATGTTCGAGGCCTACATGAGCTTCGCCGCCATCAACCTGAACTTCCGCGGCTACGACTCGGCGAAGATGGCGTTCGAGAAGGCGATCGCGCTGCGGCCGACCAACTACGAGGCGCACATGGGCCTCGGCGTGGCGGCCCGCGGGCTGGGCGACTTCGCGCTCGCGCGCACCGAGTACAACAAGTGCGCCGAGCTCGAGCCCGCGCGCACGGACTACCTGTTCAACCTCGCGCTCCTGACGATGGACTACGAGAACGACGGCACGCCGGCCGGGTTCCAGAAGGCCCAGAAGGCGTTCGAGGACTTCATGGCCAAGGCCACGGAGGAGCACAAGAAGGATCCGGACGGGGCCAAGGGGCCGAAGCTCTCCCTGTACGAGAAGGCGAAGCGGCGGATCGAGACGTGCAAGAAGGCCGTCATCCAGATCGCGGAGGCCGAGAAGGAGATGGCGGAGCTCAAGAAGCTCCAGGACGAGCAGGCGAAGGCCCAGAAGGATCTCGAGGAGCAGATGAAGAAGGCCGCCGAGCTCGCCAAGCAGGAGGAGTCGGGCGCCGCGGCGCCGGGCGGAGGCGAGGCCGTGGACGAGGCGGCGATCGAAGCCGAGCTCGAGGCGGAGGCGGCGGACGCCGAGGCCAAGGCGAAGGCCGAGGCCGACGCGAAGAAGGCCGAGGACGCTCCCGCGGAGGGCGAGGCGGCCGACGAAGAGAAGAAGGACGCGCCGAAGCTCGACTAGGAGCTCGGAGGCGGAACCGAGGTGACCGAGACGGGTGTGGGACGGCGGTTGGCGATTTTCTCCGGGCGGTCCGGAGGGGAGGATAGAAGATGAAACGGCTCGCGGGTTTCATGATAGGTTGCGCGTTGGTGGCGTTCGCCGGGGTCGCGCTCGCGCAGGGTCCGGGCGGCGTCCAGTACGCGGAGAAGACCGAGTACACGTTCGACGACGACGTCGTCACCGGCGACCTCGTCCGCCCGGACGGAGAGCTGACCGTCGTCCGCAAGAAGGGGAAGCAGCGCAGCCTGATCAAGGTCCGGCAGCACTTCATCCCCGAGATGCTCAAGTCGGTCGAAGACATCTGACGGCGCCGCGACCGCTCCGCCGGCCCTCCGACCGCGTCCGGCGGCCGAGGCGATGCCCGCGCCCCTTGCCGACAGCCGACAACCCGGTCCCCTGCGTGGCGTTCCCGCATTGACACTGAGGTGCTCCCTGCTAGAGTCTCCGCCCATGAACCAGCTCAGATCCGTCAAGGGGATGCACGACGTCCTGCCCGAGGAGATGCCGAAGTGGCACTTCCTCGAGGACACGTTCAGGCGCCTCACGGGTCTCTACGGATACCGAGAGATCAGGACCCCGGTGCTGGAGCCGCTCGAGCTGTTCGTCCGCGGGATCGGCGAGGCGACGGACATCGTGGAGAAGGAGATGTACGCCTTCGAGGACAAGGGGGGCGACCGGCTGGCGCTCCGTCCCGAGGGCACGGCGTCTGTGATCCGCGCGTTCGTCCAGCACGGGATGCAGGCGCGCGAGCCCGTGTCGAAGCTCTACTACATCGGCCCGATGTTCCGCCGCGAGCGCCCGGCCAAGGGCAGGTTCCGCCAGTTCTACCAGGCGGGCGCGGAGCTGCTCGGGGCGGCGGAGCCGGCGGCCGACGCCGAGATCATCGACATGGCCACGCGCTTCCTGTCGGCGCTCGGGATCGCGGACGTGAGCGTCCAGCTGAGCAGCCTGGGCGATCGGGAGTCGCGGCTCGCCTACCGCGGCGCCCTCGTCGAGTGCATCGAGAAGCGCCGGGAGGAGCTCTGCGGCGACTGCGTGAGGCGCCTCGCCGTGAACCCGCTCCGGATCCTCGACTGCAAGGTCGAGTCGTGCAGGGCCGTGGCGGCCGACGCGCCCTCCGTGATGGACTACCTGTCCGGGGACGCCGCGCGGCATTTCGCGGAGCTGTGCGCCGCGCTCGAGCGCTTCGGGACGCCTTTCGAGGTGGCCCCGCGGATGGTGCGCGGGCTCGACTACTACACGCGGACCATCTTCGAGATCCAGGGCAGATCCGAGGCGCTCGGCGCCCAGGCGACGCTCGTCGGCGGCGGGAGGTACGACGGCCTGGTGTCCGAGCTCGGCGGTCCCGCGACGCCCACGATCGGGTTCGCCTTCGGCCTCGAGCGGCTCCTCCTGATGCTCGGTGACGCCGCGGCCCCGGACGCCCGCCGGCCGATCTTCGTCGCCGGCGTGGGGGAGGGCGGCGTCGACCGTGCGCACGATATCGCGAGGACGCTGCGCGCGGCCGGGTGCCCGGTCGAGGTGGCCTACGCCGCGGCGAGCCTCAAGTCGCAGCTCAAGCGCGCGGACCGCGTCGGCGCGCGCGGGGTGGTGATCGCCGGGGAGGACGAGGCGTCGCGGGGGGCCGTCACCTGGCGCGACATGCGCGACGGGACCCAGGTCGAGCTCCCCGTCTCGGAGCTCGCGGCGCGAGCCGAGGCCCTGCGGTGAACACTCGCGCTCGAACGAGCGGAGCTCTGGTGCTCCTCGCGCTCCTCGCCTCGACCTCCTTCGCGGCGGCGGAAGAGGAGGGTGTCGCCGCGCAGGAGGAGACCGCGAAGCGCCCGCCCGTCGGCGCGAGCGGCATCGAGCTCAAGGAGCTCGAAGAGGACTACACGCCCGAGGTCAAGAGGTTCACGATCCCGCCGTACTACCAGGAGAGGTCGGAGCGGGTGACGTTCCGGACGCTGTTCCCCCTGTTCTTCTTCCGCGAGCGTCAGGGCGAGGGGGCGCGGACCGATCTCGGGGTCATGCCGTTCTACTGGCGGTACCGGGAGGGGCCGGCGTCGGCCGACGTGTACTTCCCGTTCTACTGGCGGTTCCGGGATCCGGCCTACGAGACCGACATCGTCCTGCAGACCTACCTGAACCGGAGCGCGCACGGGTTCAACTTCGGGTTCGCGCCGCTCTTCTTCTTCGGCAAGGACGACGAGAAGAGCACGAGGTACCAGGTCGTCCCGCCGCTCTACTGGAACTTCCAGAAGGCCGACGGCGGGTTCCTGCTCGCGGGGATCTACTACGACCACCGGAAACGGGGGGACTACGATCGCGGCGTCCCCCCGCTGTTCTTCGCCGGGAGGAACCGCGACGAGACGTACCTGCTCGTGCTCCCGCCCGTGTTCTGGCGCTTCACCGACGAGGTGGCCTACGAGACGGTCACCGTGGTGCCGCCGTTCTTCTTCAAGACCAGGGAGACCGGCTGGAGCGTCGGGCTGCTGCCCATCCTCTACTTCGCGCACGACGAGAACTGGGCGCGCGTGCTCGTCGCGCCGTTCTACTACGGCAGCCGCTGGGGCGAAGGGCGGAGCTATTACATCCCGCCGCTGCTCACGTACTACAGGAAGAGCCCGACGCTGTCGCAGGGCGGCGTGGCGATCTTCTACCACTGGTACGAGAGCGAGGGCGACTACCTGCGGATGTACTCGCCCCTCGCCTGGACCTTCGGCAACAGGCGCTCGGACGAGAAGAACCTCCTCGTGCCGCCGCTCTACTACCGCGGCACCTCGCCGGTCTCGGACGACACGATGGTCGGGCTCGTCTACTGGAACTTCCACGATCACTACAAGGAGCGGACCTTCGCGATCGCTCCGCTGTTCGCGTACAACACGAGCCTCTACGAGGAGCGCTGGAGGACCTGGGTGGCGCCGACGTTCGACATCGGCAAGAAGCCCGACGGCTACCACGTCCGCCTGCACCCGGTGTTCTACCTCGGCAAGGACAAGCGGAGCAGCCACTTCGTGCTCGCGCCGATCGTCTGGAGCTTCCTCGACGACGAGGACCGGAACACCGTGGTGTTCCCGCTCTGGTGGAACTTCGTGGACCTCGAGCACAAGCAGGTGGACCGCGTGGTCTTCCCGTTCTGGTGGCAGTTCGACGATCTCAAGCGCTCCAACTACAAGCGGGCGGTGTTCCCGTTCGTCTGGGACCTGCACAACGTGAAGGACAAGGAGCGCACGACCGTCGTCGTCCCCGCGTTCTGGCGCGATCGGGATCCCCGCAGCACGATGACCGGCGTCCTCAACGTCGTCTGGCACGAGGGCGCGATCAAGGGGAACAGGTTCTGGACCTTCCAGCTCTTCCCGCTGCTCGCCCTCGGGCACCCGCCCGCGCCGGACGGCGCGTACTGGTCCTTCCTCGGCGGGCTCGCGGGGTGGCGGCGTCAGGGGATGACGAAGGAGCTCAAGATCCTCTGGATCCCCTTCGACGTGAGCGACTACGAGGAAGAGCCCTGAGCTGCACTTCTGGCCGCCGGGCTTCCCAAGAGATTGAGATCGCCCGGGCGGTCCTCGATCTCGATCCGAACTTACCTGGTGTGCAACCGCAGAATGGAGGTATAGAAAGCACATGCTCTCCCGGCAGCGCGTGCTCCTCTACCTGCTTGAAACTGCCGGTGGGCGCGTCGATCACCTGCACGCCACGAAGCTCGCCTTCTCCCTGAAGCACGACACCGCGAGCCGGGGGGGCGATGCGTTCTACGATTTCCTGCCGTACAAGTTCGGGCCGTTCTCCTTCGCGCTGTACCAGGAGGCGGGCAAGCTCGGGCAGGCAGGGCTTCTCACAGACGAAGGCAAACGGTGGAAGATCTCAGACGAAGGCAAGAAGCAGATTGGGGATCTGCCTTCTGACGTGAAGCGCGATGCAGACGAGGTGGTGACGAAGCTCGGACGCCTGTCGTCGGACGCACTGCTGCGCACGGTCTATGCTCGCCACCCTTGGTTCACGATCTTGAGCGAGGTGACGCGCAAAGAACGTCGCCCGGTGGCGGAACCCGCCGTCTACACCGCAGGCTACGAAGGGCTCTCCGTGGACGCGTTTCTCGATCGACTGCTGCGCCGCGGCATCGAGCGCGTCATCGACGTCCGGAACAATCCTGTGGCGCGGAGGTACGGATTCCACCGCCGTACGTTGCAAAGCCTGTGCGACAAGCTGGGTGTCGAATACCGTCATTTCCCCGAGCTTGGGATCCGTTCCGAAGACAGGCAGACGCTGGAGACCTCGGAAGACTACGACGTTCTATTCAAGGCCTACGAGCACAGGATTGCGCGTTACGATTCGGCCTCGGTCCGTGAGGTCGCGCTCTTGATGCGCGAGAAGCCGAGCGTCTTGCTCTGTATGGAAGCGGATCCCGCACGATGTCACCGAACTCGCCTGGCGCGAGCCGTGGAGTCGTTGATCTCTCTTCCGGTGAGCGATCTCGGGGTGCAATGAACGTCGCCAAGATCACCCGAACGAGGAAGAGCCCTGAGCTGCTCTTCCGTCCGACACCGGAGCCATACGCACTCTCGCATTGGTGGTAGTATCTTCGAAGAGGTGAAGGCGATGGCGCGCCTCCGAAGCTCGATGCCGATGCACGATGCGGTTCGGGATGACGGCCGACGGCTCCGGATCGTCGGTCGACTCTTCGCGACCCTTCTCGGCGCGCTCTCGCAGTTGGCTCTTCTCGGTTCGGCGCTGGGAGAGCCCGTGGATCTGGAGCCCCCGGCCGCCGCGGACACGCCGATCTCCCACGCGGGCCTGGACCGCTTCGACGAGCCGCGCCTCGCGTCGAACGGGACGACGTTTCTCGAGGCCTGGGTGACGGAGCACGTCGTGTTCACCGAGTACGAGCCGCCGTATTCGGGCGTCTCCTATCGGCTCTTCTCGCCGAACGCAGACGCGATCGAAACACTGCTCGACGGCGACCTGAACGCGGGCGAGGCGTCCTGGATGGAGGCCGTCTCGGTCGGCGGGGACTACTACGTCCTCTGGAGCTCGCCCCTCGCGGGCTCTCCCGGAGAGTACCTCCCTGCGCGGGCGGTGCGGATCGACGGGGAGACCGGGGAGATCCTGGCCGAGAACACGGTGACGTTCGCCGGCGATCCCGCCGTCGGCGTGAGCAGGGTCGACGCGATCCTCGCCGGAGAAGACGGCGCCGTCCTACTGTGGTTCGACGAGGAGTCGTTGTTCATGGCGACGCTCGACCCGGACGACCTCACGGCCCGGGGGGACGGCCCGACGCTGCTTCTCTCCCTGCCGGACGAGTACCCGTACCCGTACTTGATGTCGGCCGCCCGCTCGGGCGATCGGCTCCTCGTCTCGTACCTCCTCATGGAGAACACGGGCTACTACCAGTACACGTTTCGCATTTACTCGGATCTGTTCGATCTCGAATCGAGCTCTCTCGAGTCGAGCTTCCTCGTCGCCGAGTACGAGAACTTCGTCGGGTCGGACCTCTGGGGTGAGCTGATCGTCATCAACCCCTCGGAGAGCGTGTCCATCGGCGAGGACGGGGAGCGGTTCGCGCTCTTCTGTGCGGTCTCCGAAGCGGGTTCATTGTTTGGGACGTTCTCGTTCGGGGCTGCGTACGTGCTCGACGCGCAGACGGGCGCTCTCCTGAACGAGAGCGCCGTGGACGCGTTCTTGCATTCGGCCAGATGCGACGAAGCGCTCGCTCGCGTCGGGGATCGTTACCTGGCGGTTTGCGCTGGGCCGGAATCGTCGGACGAGGAGACGAGCTCGGTGAAGGCGCTCCTTCTGGATCGCGAAACCGGCGCGCCGCTCTCTGCCGCGAGCACCGTCATGTCGGAGGGTGTCCTCGCCTCCGACGTCCCCAGGGCGCGGGCGAGCGGCGATCGGTTCTTCGTCGAGTGGCAGGGAGAAGGCGAGCCGTACTACTACGGCGGGGAGATCCGTGGCGCGTTCTTGGATCTCGACGGCGGGGTCGTGACACCGGACGGGATGGACGTCGCGGAGCGGAACAACAGCGAGCTTCGCCCGGCGCTGGCCAAGGGAGGAGAGCACGACCTGCTCGTGTGGATGGACGGCCGGAGCCCGGAGTCGGGCGACTTCGACATCTACGGCGCCCGGTTGGACACGGGAGGCGTCTCGCTGGATCCGTACGCGCTCCCCATCGGGACGGGCGCGGGCGATCAGAGGGATCCGGCGGTCGCCTCCAACGGCTTCAACTACCTGGTCGTCTGGGAAACGGAGCCGACCGAGGCCGCTTCCGTTCGCGGGATCTGGGGGGCCCTGGTGAACGGGGCGACCGGGCAGCTCGACCCCGGCGGCGCGTTCGAGATCCCGACCGTGTACGAGGGCCACAACCCGAAGGTCGCCGCGCGCCCGGGGGGCGATGAGTACCTCGTCACCGTTGACGACGTCCGCCACGAGGAGGACTACAGCTGGACAGAGGGCATTTTCGGGGTCCGGGTGGATGCCGCGAGCGGCGAGATCCTGTCCCCGGAGCCGTTCCTCGTCGGGAGGACCGACGGCTACACGTTGAACGGCGACCTCGCGTGGACTGGGAACGGGTTTCTCTCCGTGCTGCTGGACTGGGGCGGCGCCATGATGGAGGTAGTGGCGTTCCTCATGGATGCCGAATCGGAGACACCCGAAGAGGCGACTCCCATCCACCTGGGTTGGGGAGGCGACACGTATTCGACATCGGTTCCTCGGGCGACCGTCCTCGGAGACACCGCGTTCGTCGCTTGGCGCGACTCGACGGAGGTGATGCTCGCCGACATGGATCTGCTCACGCGCGAGGTTTCCTGCTGTCGGACGCTGGGAGCGTGCCCGGCCGGAGACGCGACCAGCCCTCCGGCCATCGCCACCGACGGCGAGGGGGTCCTGGTCGTCTGGGCGTGCCGCGGAGCCGACGGGACGAAACCCGATCTGGAAGCGGTCCGCGTGAACGGCGCTGGAGAGGTCGTCGACGGAGAGCCGATAGCGCTGGAGCCCTCGGGGGAAGGCTGGATGCCGGCGCTCGCCGGCGGCGCGGAGGGGCTCGTCCTTGCGCACGTGATGGAGCTCCCCCACGTCTGGAGGGTGGTGACGCGGCGAGTCACGGTGAGCGACTATCCTTTGACGGACGACGCCGGGACCGGTGACGCCGGGGTCGACAGCGGCGATGCGGACTCCGGTGAGACGGACGGCGGAGACGCTTCGACAAACGCGTCCTGTGCCTGTTCACCCGTTGCCCGGAGCGCTCGCGCGAGTCTGTTGTCCTTCCTCTTGTGATATGTTTTCCACGGCGCGTACTGTTCATCCGAAACTTTTTGCATACATTTTTTGTGGGGAAGGCGTTTCGAGAAACTTTTCAGGACCCTCAAACAGTTTGAGGAGGGTTCATCCGAAACTTTTTGCATACATTTTTTATGGGGAAGACGCATGCGTGATCAGTTAGCCTCATGATGTATTCTCCGCTCGATCCCGCGATTTCGATACGAGGCCGCCGAGGGGCGGCAGTCGCGGAGTTTCTTTCGTCGCGGTCGGCCGCGCGGTGCCGTCAATCCCAGCAGGTGGTCGAGCACGGACGGGCGGCGGCGCCAGTTCGGGTCGCGTGCGTCCTCGGCGAGATCGAGCGCGATGCGCTCCCACTCGCCGGGCGTCGCCGACGCGAGCAGCGCGGCGACCAGGGCCGCGTGACGCGTGCGGATCGCGTACGAAAGCGAAAGCTTGTGCAGCGGCGCGCGCCGCACTCGCCTCTCAAGGGCACGCTCGATGTTGTCGCGGTGCACGAGGACGTCGACGAGCAGCGTGTGCAGCAGCTTCGCAGAGAGCTGGATGCGCACCGAGCTCTCGGTCGTCGCGCGGATCTGGTCGAGCTGCGCGCCGGACTTGTCGATCTTATTGTCGCCCTCGATCTCCCAGCGCAGGCGGTACAGGTCGCCGACCTGCTTCGGGCCGTGCGAGTCGCGCGGCAGGTTGGTCAGGTAGATGAGGTAGCCCTCGGGGCCGGGGATCATCACGAGCCTCGCCGTGACCGCCTTCTCTCCCTTGCCGAGCACCACCGTCGCGTCGACGCACCTGCCGTCGAGCGCGATCCGCTCGTCGGCGAGGGTGAGGTCGAGGTCGGCCTCGGGGCAGATCTCGCATCGCACGTCGCCGCGGTGAATGGCCACGATGCGCGGCTTCCAATTCTCCTTGAGCCGCACGACGTAACGGACGCCGCTCTCGTCGCAATCGCGGATGCGCTTCAGGCTGACGTAGCCGAGGTCGACGAGCAGCCCCATGCCGCGGTAGCGGTCGTCGACGACGAGGTGCGGGCTGTCGTGCTCGCGCGCCGGGCTCAGGTGGTAATCGATCATGCAGCCGCGGCCGAGCGACAGCTCCTTGTGCACCTTGACTCCGGCCGGGCTGCCGCTGGCCGGGAAGACGTCGGCGAGCGCGGGGCGCAGCGTGACCGTCTCGGAGTCGAAGACGCGCCAGTCCGTGACACCAGCGCCGAGGATGCCGGGCAGGAGTGTCGGCAATGTCGCGACGGAGTCGAGCGCGCGCCGGAGCAGGCGCTCCATCAGCCGCGCCAGCTCGTCGTCGAGCCAGGAGTAGAACGCGCCGCGCACGACGCGGTCGTCCGAGCCGCTGTTGTAACGACGGTGCGCCTCGGCGAGCACGCCGATGTCGTCGCTGCCGTTGGACAGAACGAGCGACGCTACGAGCCGCGCGACGTCGAGCTTTCGCTCGCGCTGCACCACGCCCAGGTCGCTTGCCGCCGCCTCGATCACGTCGTCGGGAAGAAGATCTTGCAAGGTCTCGAGCAGAATCGTACCGTTCATGTGGGGCCTCCCTGGCGTGGGTGTAGCAACCGTTTTTCGCCAGTCAGAGGCCCTTTTATCAACAAACTTTCTCAAGCGATATCCGATGGTTGCGGCTTAACTGAGCACGCATGGGGGAAGACGTTTCGAGAAACTTTTTTGGAGCCTCCAACAGTTTTTATGTCCAGTGATCGTTCTTTGAAGGACGATCAAACAGTTTGATCAGCCCTCGATCGAAACTTTTTGCATACTTTTTTTGTCGGGGAGGTGTTTCGGGAAGATTTACAAGACCCTCAAACAGTTTGATCAGGGTTCATTCGAAACTTTTTGCACATGTTTTGTCGGGGGGAGTCGTCTCGAGAAGACATGCAGAAGCCTCCAGCGGGTTTCATGCTCTTCAATCGCACGGCCCTGGCCGGCGCACTGGAAAGAGTACGCGATCCAGAATTGGGGCAGGGGGCCACCAAGGAGCTCAAGATCCTGTGGATCCCCTTCGACGTGAGCAAGTACGAGGAAGAGCCGTAGCACTCCCGATCTCGGGTTCGTTCCGCAATTACAGGACGGGACGATGTGGCCCGCATTGGTGCGGTGGTCGGACTGGTTGCTCCGATCAGGCGCAGGTGTCGGTGCAGATGTCCGCCTGATTGCCATAGCAAAGGAAGAACCCCGAGAACCCGATGAGCTGGTCGAGCAGGTCGCACGCCTCGCACTGGGGCAGCACGATATTGTCGTAGATCTGGATCAGGCTCGTGCTCCCGCCCACCGAGGTCAGGGAGCCCAGACCGTCCAAGCTCGTCAGGGCAGCGTTGGAATGGATTTTAACGCCCCCACCTATCGATGACAGTGCGCCCAGCCCGCCCAGGTTCGTCAGCGCTGCGTTGGAGTAGATGTACAGATATCCAACCATCGAGCTGAGCGCACCTAACCCGTCCAAGTTTGTCAGGTTGGAGTTGTCGCTAACGTACAGGCCATCGCCCAGCGAAGTGAGAGCGTCTAGTCCCGCGAGGCCCGTCAATTGGTTGCTCTCCTCAACGAAAACGCTCCCGCCCACGTGATACAGGGCGCTCAATCCGTCGAGGTTGGCGAGATCGTAGTTGCCGGTGACGCGCAGGTCCCCGTTCACCGAGGTGAGCGCACCCAGCCCGTCCAGCCCCGTCAGCGTGGAGTTGTTCTGGATGTAGAAGGTCTCGCCCACCGAGGTGAGCGCGGTGAGCCCGGTCATGCTGGTCAGGACGCCGTTCTCCGAAATGGCCAGGATGCCGCCCACGGTGGTCAGCGCGTTCAAACCGCCCAGGCTGGTGAGAACATCATTGCCGGAGATGCTCAGGACCCCGCCGACCGAGTCGAGCACGTTCAGCCCGTCCAGGTTCGTCAGGCTGTCGTTGTACCATATGTTCAAGTCCGTGGTCACCGAGGCGAGCGCGCCGAGTCCGTCGAGGTTTGTCAGAGCGTCGTTGTGCCAGATGCTCAAGGTCCAGCCCACCGATGTGAGCGTGCCGAGATCCAGGTTCGTCAAGGCGGTGTTCTCGTCGATGCGCAGGCTCCCGTTCGCCGTGGTGAGGGCGCCGAGGTCCAGGCTCGTCAGGGCGATGTTGTTGTAGATGTCCACGACCTCTTCCACCGAGGTGAGCACACCGAGGTCCAGGCTCGTCAGGACGGTGTTGTTCTTGATGTACATCAAGCCGCCGACCGAGTAGAGGGCGCCGAGGTCCAGGCTCGTCAGGCCGTCGTTGTCCTCAACGCGGAGGTTTCCGCCAATCGACTCGAGATACGGCAGGCTCGCGCTCGTGAGCTCGGTCGAGGTGACCGACAGGGAACCGGTGATGCACGGGTACGGCTCCAGGAAGGCCACGTCCGAGCTGTCCACGATTGTGTAGCCTCCGACGTAACAGTCCGTTTCGGTGTCGGAGTCAGTGTCCGTTTCGGTGTCTGAGTCGGAGTCGGAGTCCGTTTCGGAGTCCGTGTCGGTATCAGTGTCCATGTCTGTGTCCGTATCCGTGTCCGCGTCTGTGTCGGTATCCGTGTCGGTATCGGTGTCGGTGTCGGTGTCCGTGTCCGTGTCTGTGTCGGTATCGGAGTCCGTGTCGGTATCGGTGTCGGTATCGGAATCCACGTCGCTTGCGTCACTCGGGCGTCTTTTCTCGCTGGAACAGCCGATGAGAGAAGCGACACAAGGGACGAAAAGGACCAAAGCGAGCAAAGCGATCAACGCCCGTGCCGACGGCAACGTGGAACGACCTCTTTCTGGAATCATTCTCCACCCCCGTGATGGGGCGACTATATCATGATTGCGAAAAGCTCTCTGAGATGAGGCATAGCGTCCTGTGGCAATTTCCCGCCTGACCCTGACCGGCACGGCTCACTTCTTCAGGATGTCGGCGAACGGGTTGTAGGAGAAGCCGGGCTGCTTGCCTCCCTGTCGCTTCGGCGACGGAGGCGACGGCTGCGGCGCGCCGGGCTTCGTGCTCCGCGCAGCGTCCTTCGGCGGCGCCGCGCTCTTCGCCGTGAACGAGATGCGCTCCCGGGCGAGATCGATCTCGAGCACCCGGACCCGAATCCGGTCACCCGCGTGCACGACCTCGCTCGGGTCGCCGACGAACCTGTCGGCGAGCTGCGAGACGTGCACGAGCCCGTCGCGATGGACACCCACGTCGACGAACGCGCCGAACTTGGTGACGTTCGTCACGACGCCGTCGAGCTCCATTCCGACCGAGAGGTCCCGGATGGTCCGCACGTCCTCCCGGAACGCCGGGGCGACGAACTCCTTGCGCGGATCGCGGCCGGGCTTGCGCAGCTCCTCGAGGATGTCGCGCAAGGTCGGTTCGCCGACGCCGTCACCTGCGTAGTCTCCGACGGCGATCCTGCCGACCGCTTCCGCATCCCCGACGAGGCTGCCCACCTTGACGCCGAGGTCGCGCGCCATCCGGCCGACGAGGTCGTAGCGCTCGGGGTGCACGGCGGACGCGTCGAGCGGGTGCTCGCCGCCCCGGATGCGGAGGAAGCCCGCGCACTGTTCGAACGCCTTGGCGCCGATCCCCTTCACGGCGAGGAGCTGGCGGCGGCTCGCGAAGGCGCCGTTCTCGGCCCGGTGCGCCACGATCGCGACCGCGGTCTTCGGCCCGATCCCGGCGACGCGGGACAGGAGGGCGGGGCTCGCCGTGTTGAGCTCCACCCCCACCCCGTTGACGCAGCTCTCGACCACCTCGTCGAGCTTTCGCGACAAGAGCGGCTGGTAGACGTCGTGCTGGTACTGCCCGACGCCGATCGCCTTGGGCTCGATCTTCACGAGCTCGGCGAGCGGATCCTGGAGGCGGCGCGCGATGGAGACCGCGCCGCGGATCGTCAGGTCCAGCTCCTGGAGCTCCTGCCCGGCGAGCTCCGACGCGCTGTAGACGCTGGCGCCGGCCTCGCTGACCGGGACGACGATCACCGACGACTGCCCCGTCTCGACGAGGGCGCCGCGGATGAGCTCCTCCGCCTCGCGGCCGCCGGTCCCGTTCCCGACCGCGACGGCCGCCGGGGCGTGGCGGCGGATGAACGCCGCGAGCCCCGCCTTTCCCGCCTCCAGCGCGCGCTCCCCGGCCACGGTGCTGAACGTCATGTGCTCGACGTAGCCGCCGGTGGCGCTCACGGCGGCGCACTTGCAGCCGGTACGCAGCCCCGGATCCACGCCGACGACCGGCTTCCCGCCGAGCGGGGGAGCGAGCAGCAGCGCGCGGAGGTTGTCGGCGAACACCTCCACCGCCGCCTTGTCCGCCGCGAGCTTCAGCTCGACGCGCACGTCGCTCTCGACGCTCGGCGCGAGCAGCCGATGGAACCCGTCGGTGAACGCGGCCGTGAGCTCCGCGGCGAACGGCGACCGCGCGTCGACGCCGATCGTCTGCCGCAGGCTCTCGAGGAGCGGCGTTTCGTCCACTCGCACGGCGGCGCGGAGCACCTCCTCGCGCTCGCCACGGCGGATCGCGAGGTACCGGTGCGACGGGATCCTCGTCACCGGCTCGGAGAAGTCGAAGTAGTCCTTGAACTTGGCGCCGCTCCCCTCCTTCCCCTCGACGACCCGGGAGACGAGGACGCCGCCTTCGGCGAACGCCTTGCGCACTTTCCCACGGACGTCGGGCCTCTCGGTCGTCACCTCGGCGGCGATGTCCCGCGCCCCGGCGAGCGCCGCGTCGACGTCCGCCACACCCTTGTCCGGCGCGACGAACGCCGCGGCCTCCGCGCGCGGGTCCCCGCCTCTGGGTTGCGCCAGGATCAGCTCGGCGAGAGGGGTGAGGCCTCGCTCGCGCGCGATCGTGGCCCGGGTGCGGCGCTTGGGCTTGTACGGGAGGTAGAGATCCTCGAGGCCGGCCTTCGTCCCGCAGGCGCGGATCCGGGCCGCCAGCTCGTCGGTCAGCCGGCCCTGGTCGGCGATGGAGGCGAGGATCGCCTCGCGCCGCTGCTCGAGCTCCACGAGGTAGGAGTGGCGCTCCAGGATCGCCCGGATCTGGATCTCGTCCAGGCTCTGGGTCTGCTCCTTGCGGTAGCGCGCGACGAACGGCACCGTGTTCCCCGCCGAGAGCAGCGCGACCGCCGCCGCCACGCGCTCGAGGGCGAGACCGAGATCGGCGGCGATGAGGGGGTTCGGATCGAACTTGCCTTGGGCTGACATCTTCCGTGAAACCTCCTGGACGTGGGCCTCAGAACGGCGAGATCCACTGCCAGCCGACCTCGATGAAGCCGTTCCACGCGTTCTCGTTCCTATCGCTCATCGGGGAGAAGAAGTAGGGGAACCACTCGAGGCCGCCCTGGACGCGGATGCGCTCGTAGAAGCTGAGGACGACGAGCGCCTGGCCCAGGGGCGCCGAGCACTGCGCCGCGTCGTCGTCGAAGTCGCCGAAGTCGCAGTCGCGCTGCCGGAAGCGATCGCCCGTGCTGAACTGGAAGCCGACGCGCGCGCCGAGCCTGAATTGGAACGCCGCGTTGCTCAGCTGCGGGATCTCGAGCTCGAGCCCGAGCAGCGGCGTGAAGGCCCACACGTTCTTCGCGGGGGAGATGAGCTGGCTCAGGCCCCGGGTCTGGAGCGCGAGGTTGAAGCGGACCCAGCGCGTCGGGACGAGGCGGCCGGTCAGGCTCGTCCCGACCTCGGTGCCCATGCCGGCCGCGAGGTAGATGATCGCCTGCGGCGGCTGGTACTTGAAGAAGTTCAGCGCCGGCTTGCCGAAGGTGCGCAGGATCATCCGCTCCCGCGGCGGCAGCTTCTTGACGAGCGCGTCGAGGTCGCCCGCGAGCTCCTCCCGGATCGCGGACATCGCGAGCCACGACTCGTCGCGATCCAGCCCGAGATCGCGGAACCAGAAGTCGTACTCCTGGAGGAGGCGCAGGGTGTGCTGGAAGCTCGTCTCGTCGGGCAGCGCCTTCCAGGAGCCCGCGTCCTCCGGCTTTGGCCCGTGCACCCGCGGCGGCTCCTCCCCGTCCATGGCGCGCCTGCAGTGGAGGTGATCGATCGTCTCGTCCGGCTCGAGCGCGCGGCACTGGTCGTAGAGGCGGTCGAGGGCGACCTGGAGGAGGATGCGGAAGTCCTGGAGGTCCCTCGCCATGCACGCGCCCTGGAACCTGGCGTCCCCGTCGACCACGTCCCGGAGGCAGAAGAACGGCCCCCAGGAGTCGACGCCGCGCCGCCCGACGGCGTCCTCCGGGAGCGCGATCTCCACCTCCCCGGCCGCGGCCTTGCGGACCCGCGGGGCGATGGTCTCGAGCAGGTACCGCCGCGCGTCGTGCATGCCGAGGTAGAAGTCGAAGACGCGGAACTGGCGGTCGAAGAAGCCGAAGAAGTTGAACAGGAGTCCGCTCGCGGAGGGCAGATCGCGGAACGTGATCTCGAGCTGATCGCGGATGTGGGGGTTCTCGTCGACGAGGGTGTAGAGCTCCTTGGCCTGGGCCGCGCGGACGTACTCCTGGGAGTAGGCGCCGAACGCCGGGAAGAGCGCCTCGATGTGCTCCGTCGACTTCTCGCGGGTCGCCTCCGGGTACGAGGTGTGCTCCGAGTCCAGGTACAGGAAGAGCACGTCCGCGGGGAGCGTCCCGCTGCGCAGGTCGGGCATGGGCCGCCACTGGGCGCCCGGGGACTCGCCGCGGCTCTCGAAAAGGCCCGCGCGCGCGGTGCGGTGCGCGAGTCCGATGGGGTTGCGATCGAACATGCTGCCGTCCATGAAGTCGGTCTTGTACCGGGGCTCCGGGCAGTCGCGGAACGCCGCCAGGTACTCGGGATCCCGGATCTCCGGGCTCGTCATGCAGAAGCCGACCTTCTGCGGCGGGAACGCGAGCGGGAACGCCGAGGAGGCGAACATGATCTGCTTGACCACGGCGAAGTCCGCCGCGGCCGATCGGGCGCTCGAGACGTTCGGCTCGGCGAACGGCAGGAGCGGCTGCTCCACCCCCCACGTCTGGTCGACGTAGTTCGTCACCAGCGGGGCGGCGTCCTTGCCCCGGCCGCGGACCCGGAACACGAACTTCTCCTCCTGCCGCGGAACGGCGAGCCCTTCGCCGACGCCCACCGACCTGCCCACGACGCGGGTGGCCGCCGCCCCGACGACGATGTCGAGGGACCTCTCGAACCCTTCCACCCACTCGTCCTCGAGCCGCTCGGACATCTTCTCCATCGCCCGGCGCGAGGAGAGCGCCAGCGGCGGGGCGTTGTCGACGTCGATGAGATCGTCGTAGCGGAGCGTGGTCCACGACGAAAAGAACAGGCTCTCCCGGGGGTCGGGCTCGGGCGGGTTGCCCAGGGCGATGAGCGCGATGATCGAGTTGATCGTCCCGGCGGAAGAGCCGGTCAGGATCTTGGGCTGGAACAGGTCCGGGTTGAGCTTGATGGCCTCGGTGAGGTAGTAGAGGAACCCGGCCTGGTAGCCTCCGAGGGACACGCCGCCGCTCGCCGTGATGGAGAGCGGGATCGGGAGGGCCGGTGCCGGCGGCTCGGGCGCTTCCGGTGCTTCCGGCGCTTCCGGCGCCGCCTCCTGGGAGGCCACCTGCAAGGGCGCCGCCGCGAGCGCCGCACAGAGGATGGCGGCGAGCCGGGTCCTTCGTTTCATGGCTGGAAATTGTTTCACATCCACCTGTGAAAGAGGAAGAAAAACCGCTCGATGAGCCGCTTCCACAGCGGGCGCGCGCGCCACGTCTCTCGCGCCAGCTCGACGCAGCGCGTCTCGTCGCGCTCGAAGATCTCGCGAAGCTCCGTCGCGAACTCCGCCTCCGGGACGATGACGTTCACCTCGAGGTTCATCGACCACGAGCGGTGATCGAGGTTGAAGCTGCCGACGGTCGCCCACTCGTCGTCGATCACGGCGGTCTTGGCGTGGAGCATCGCGCCCTGCCAGCGGAAGACGCGCAGCCCCGATCTCAGGGCGTGGCCCAGGAGCGCCTGGCTCGCGAGCTGCGCCGGGAGGATGTCCCCGTCGGCCGGGACCATGACACGCACGTCGACGCCGCGCCGCACCGCGTTGCGCAGGGCTCGCCGAAGGCCCCGGTCCGGGATGAAGTACGCGTTCGCGATGTAGACGTACCGCTTCGCGTGCTTGATGGCGCGAAGGTACGCGGAGCGAATGGGGCGGCGCTTCTTGCGCTCGCTCGAGCCGACGATGCTCACGTGCGTGTCGCCGACCGCCTCGGCGCCCTGCGAGAACAGCCTGGGGTTCGGCGCGAGGCCCGTGCGGCTCAGCCACGTCGCCAGCGCGAGGCGGGAGAGGGTCGTCACCGCCGGCCCCTCGATCCGGACGTGGATGTCGTGCCATCCCCGGCCGCCGAGGCGCTGCGGCAGCCAGTTGTCGCCGATGTTGATCCCCCCGACGAAGCCGATGCGGCCGTCGACGACGAGCAGCTTCCGGTGGTTCCTCCGCAGAAGACCCCACCCGAGGCGCCACGGCGCGACCGGCCGGTACTCCAAGACCGCGACGTTCGACCGCGCGAGATCGGCGAAGAACTCGTCGGGGACGTTGATCGTGCCGACGCCGTCGACCGTGAGGTGCACCTGGACCCCGGCGCCGGCGCGTTCGGCGAGCGCGTCCGCGAAGAGGCGGCCGGCCTTGTCGTCGTTGAAGATGTAGCTGTCCATGAGGATCGTCTGCCGGGCGGAGGCGATCGCCTCGAGCATGGCCGGGTAGGCCTCCTCGCCGTCCTCGAGCAGCGTGACCCGGTTCCCCGGGACCGCCGTCTCTGGAGAGAGATGTCCCCCGTCCCCCATGGTCGGCATCTTTTTACGGGAGCGAGTTGGGGTCAAGCCGGGTTCGCGCTATCTTGTCTGGACGTTGAACGAAGGGCCGCCGGCCGGCAACCCACGTATCGAAGCGAGGATACGGGTATGACCGACGCGGCGATAGCACTGCTGATGGGCGACATGATGGTGCCAGGCGGCGAGGAGCTCCACCTCGCGGATCGGGAGATCGCGGCGCGCGCGGCCGCCGGCGACGCGACCGCGTTTCGGGAGCTGTACGTCCGCCATCGGCAGCCCGTCTACGCGGTGGTCGCCAGGATGATCGAGGGCGAGGCCGATCGGGAGGAGCTCCTGCAGGACGTCTTCACGCAGGTCTACCTGTCGCTCGGCGGCTTCAGGGGGGACGCGAAGCTCTCCACCTGGATCCACAGGATCGCCGTCAACGTCACGTTCCAGCACATTCGGCGCAAGGGGCGCCGGGTCCGGCTGCAGCTCGTGGACGCGACGCCCGCCGAGGATCTCTCGATCGAGACCAGGACGACCTCGCAGAGCCCGGAGGACGACGCCTCGCTGCGCGATCGCAAGGTCGCCGTCGAGCGCGCGCTGGCGAGGCTGTCGCCCAAGAAGCGGATCGTGCTCGTGCTCTCCGATTTCGAGGGGTACACGTCGAACGAGATCGCCGAGATCGTCGGCGCGTCGTCGCTGACGGTGCGCACCCGGCTCTTCTACGCGCGCAAGGAGTTCTACCGGGAGATATCGAGGGAGGCCGCGTTCGCCGACCTCGCCGCCGGGGAGGCCAGGGGATGACGCGCTGCCTCGACGAGCGCGAGCTCTACGCCGCGATGGACGGGAGGCTTTCCAGGAGGCGCGGGGAGCACCTCGCGATCTGCCCGTTCTGTGCGGCCCGGCTCGCCCGGGTGATCGCCGTGCGGACCGCCGCCCGCGACGCGTGCGCGCCGTCGCCGCCGGATTGGGACAGGGTGGAGGCGCTGGTCGCGCGCTCCGTCCGGGACGCGACGGTTCCCCGGCCTGCCGCCGGATGGTCGCTCGCGCCGGCCGGCCTGTCGCTCGCGGCGGCGCTCCTCGTCGTCCTCGCGATCGTCGTCGGCAGGCAGGCGGACGAGGCGGGGCCCGCCCTCGCGGACGCCCCGGGGGGGGGCGCCACGACGCCGCGGATTTTCGCCCGCGCGCCCCTCGCGGCGGCGGTTCTGGAGAGGTTCGGCGCGGGCTCGCCGGGCAGCGGCGCGGCCGTCGCCGAGGGCGACGCGGTCGAGTGCGGAGCGTCCGGGGGCGCCCGGCTGGCGCTCGGGGACGACATCGCCGTGGACGAGGCGGGGCCCGCGCGGCTCGAGGTCGCATCGCTCGACGAGTGGCGCCCGACGATCCGCTTGAGGTCGGGCGGGTACCGGATCGACGTATCCGAGGGGGCGATGCCGCAGGAGCTCGTGGTGCTCGCCGCGCACGCGGAGCTCACCGTCACCTCGGGCTCGGCCGAGATCCTGATAGTGGACGGCGTGCTCGAACTCCGCGCGCTCGACGGCCCGCTGCGCGTGGCGACGGGCGGCGACTTCCTCGAGCTCGCGGCCTTCGAGGGCCTGCGGGCAAAGGCGGGCCAGGGCGTCGCGGTCGCGGGCGCGTGGACCCGGCTCCCGGCGTCACGGGGGCCCGACGCGGGCGACGCGCCGCTCCTGGATCTGGACCGCCCGACCGGGACCATGCCCAAGCAGGCCGTCCGGGACGTGCTGCGCGCGAACACGGACAGGTTGCGCGCATGCTACGAGACCGCGCTGAAGAGATCCCCCGGGCTCGAGGCCCTGTCCGTGACCGCGCGGCTGCGGGTCGGGGTGAACGGCCGCGTCGGGAGATCGAGCGTCGCCGGCGTCGAGGAGTGGCCCGATCTCAAGCGGTGCCTCTCGGAGGTGCTCGAGGGCATGCGGTTCCCGCCGCCTTCGGGGGGGGAGGTGGAGCTCGTCGCGCCGCTCCGCCTGACCCCGCTCGACTGATCCCCGGGTCAACCGATGAAGATCCGCAGCCCGAGGGCGAGCGCGAAACGCCCGCCGTCCGTGAGGTCCTTCTGGAAGCCGATGTCGACGCCGAAGCTGGGATCGACGTAGCCGATGCCCGCGGCGATGGTGTTGATGTCGTAGTAGACGTCGTACGCGTAACCGACGCGGAGCGGGACACGGCCCGCGAGGAACAGCTCCACAGCGCTCCGTATCTCCGTGCCGACTTCGTCGTGGCTCGTGAAGTCGAAGACGGCATCGGCCTCGATGAGGAGCATTTCGAACAGGGTGACCCCGACGCCGCTGCCCAACGAGAGCGGCGCGTAGGCGCTCCCGGGGTTCGAGAGGTTGTAGCCGGCGACGCCGATCGAGACGATATTCGCGAGCCTGAGCCCCGCCCCGGCGTCGAAGGTCAGGCCGTCCATCTGCTGCGAGCCCGACGACGGCAGCGCGGGCCGGCCGTTCGGCCCCCGGTCGCCCCTCTCGAGATCGCTCTCGACGCGAAGGTACCGGCCGGTCGCGCCGATGAAGAAGGTGTCCTTGATGTTCCCCGCCACCGCGAGCCGTGCGTCCCACGACTCGAAGTCCCTCCGGCTCTCGTTGGCGCGCAGGTAGTTCAGCGAGAGCCCGGCGCCGATCGTGGAGGAGGTGATCGAGTCGACGATCGCGCCGCCCGCCGTGTGCAGGTTCGCGTTCTGCTCGCGCGCGAACTGGTACCCCAGGGAGATGTGGTAGACCGGCGCCATGGCGATCGTCGCCGGGTTCAGGTACAAGCCCGAGGCGCTGGACGGAGTCGCGCAGAGGGCGCCCGCGAGCCCGAGAGCGCGTGGGTCGAGGAGCGGGGACGTGCCGAACAGCGGCTCCTCGGCGCGCGCGGTCGACGCGAACGAGAGGAACAGCGCAGCCGCGAGCGCAGCGGCCGCGACGCGCGGAGGCGACAAGCTGGGGTTCGAGATCGACATGACAGCAGACTATCCAATTCGCCAGAGCGAAGTCCAATTCCCGCCCTGGCCTTCGCGAACCTGAACGGATTGCCACGGCGCGCGGACAAACCATCAGGCGAGACCGCTCCGAATGACGGAAAGCCGCAGGAGAAAGCGCCATGAGTGACCCGTTTCGGCCCGGGCAGATGACAATTAAACAAATTGCATATTAACAAATAAACAACAACCGACACCGGGAAATAATAGCAATAATTACGTTTGGTTACGGATTGAACGCGCGGCCTCCGACCGCCACGATTTTTCGAAGACGTTCGCGAACGATCTGTGAATAAGAAAAAAACGAGGCACCACGCGAACATGGCGAGAGACCGCATTTTTTCTGTTGTCCGCGAGCGAAAAGATCTGTTACGAACGCCGTCGTTGGGCGATAACACCTTTCATTATTGGCTGAGCGGTGCGAGTCGGATCTTTCTGCGGTGGGGATGACGTAGGCAATCGAGGTTACTGGGCGGGCGTACAGATGTGAACAACCCTGTGAAAAAGGTGTTGTCCATCTGTTAAATGACAAGGGTGAAGATGCAACAGTGGGGAAATGCACTGGCCGCGATCCGCGGAAAACTGAGCGCGCAGGTCTTCGAGACCTGGTTCGCGCCGATCGTGGCGACCGGCATCGGCGAGGATCGGGTCACGCTCGGCGTTCCCAACAACTTCTTCAAGGAGTGGCTGACCAACAACTACGTGGAGCTCATCCGCGACGCGCTGCACGCTGAGCTCGGGCGGCGCGTCGAGGTGGAGATCGAGGTCGTGTGCCGTCCTCTGGAGGGTGGCGCGACCGCCCCCGAGGAGAGGGAGGCGACGCCGAGCCGCCGGATCCCGTCCCTGGACTCGCGGCTGAACCCGAAGTACACGTTCTCGAACTTCGTCGTCGGGACGTCGAACCAGCTCCCGCACGCGGCGTCCATCGCGATCGTCGAGCGGAACGCCTCGACGTACAACCCGCTCTTCATCTACGGCGGCGTGGGGCTCGGCAAGACGCACCTGATGCACGCGATCGGCAACGCGGTGCGCGCGAAGTCGGCGAACAAGGTCGTCATGTACATCTCGTCCGAGGAGTTCGTGAACGAGTTCATCACCTCGCTGCGGACGAACAAAATGGACGTGTTCCGGCGCAAGTACCGCAAGTGGTGCGACGTCCTGCTCGTGGACGACATCCAGTTCATCGCCGGCAAGGACGGGACGCAGGACGAGTTCTTCCACACGTTCAACTCCCTGTACGAGGACGGGAAGCAGATCGTCCTCACGTCCGACAAGTACCCGCAGGAGATCCCGGATCTCGAGGAGCGGCTGCGCTCGCGGTTCCAGTGGGGGCTCATCGCCGACATCCAGGCGCCGGAGCTCGAGACCCGTCTCGCGATCCTGAACCGGAAGGCGGAGGACGAGCGGATCGAGCTGCCCGGCGACGTCGCGCTGTTCCTCGGGAGCTCGATCAAGACGAACATCCGCGAGCTCGAGGGCTCGCTCATCAACCTCGCCGCGCACGCGTCGCTCGAGGGGCGACCCATCGATCTCGAGTTCGCGAAGGAGACTTTGAAGCGCGTCATCGCCCTCCACCAGTCCGCGCTCAGCGTGGAGACGGTGCAGCAGGCCGTGTGCAAGCACTTCAACATCTCGCTCTCGGACATGCGGGGGAGCCGTCGCCACCGCTCGGTCTCGCTGCCGCGGCAGGTCGCGATGTACCTGTGCCGCAAGGGGCTCAGGAGCTCGTTCCCGGAGATCGGCCAGCAGTTCGGAGGCAAGGATCACACGACGGCGCTCGCCGCGTGCCGCAAGGTCGAGAGGATGCTCGCCGAGGACAACATGGTCCGGGCGAAGGTCGAGGCGCTCGAGCGGCTGCTGGGATTCTGACCGTTTTTTTCTCCAGGTGGGCCGTGGTGGTATGATCTCCCCAAAGAGGAGGTCTCTCATGGCTCCGTGCAAGCTCCTTGTCATCACGGCGTGCGCCGCGTTCGCGGCGATCGCCGTCACCACTGCGCTCGCGCAGACGCAGGCCGAGTGGCGCGACGCGAAGGAGGGCGAGGGCTCCGCGCAGGGGCTCGTCCTCGCGCAGTCGTACCACGGGACGGTCCCGGGGTTGGGCAACCAGCTCCCGCGCGTCGAAGAGGTCAAGGGCAAGCCCGGCAACTGGATCACGTGGCCGGGGTTCCTCATGCGGCCGGACGGCGGCTCGCGCCTGTTCCTTCAGACGACCAAGGAGCTCGCGTTCGAGAAGATCACGAAGAAGAACCGCGTGCAGCTCCAGTTCAAGGAGACGCGCGTGCACCTCGACAACAACCGCAACCCGCTCGTCACCGTGAACTTCAACACGCCGCTGCGGACCGCGTACCTGAAGCGCCACGCCAAGCGGGTGGATCTCGTCATGGAGCTCAAGACCCCCGCGGAGATCGTCGTCACGCAGCACGTGGATCCGGACGGCTACTGCTACCTCTTCGTCGACTTCCCGCCGGGCCAGTACTCCACCGGCGGCGATTGGCGCCC